>NZ_SJOT01000009.1:0-75818 GCF_012027795.1 Megasphaera sp. SW808 | reverse complement strand
AGATATTTCATCAATTCATACCCTTTTTTGTATACATTGATATAAATAAACATACAAAAGCTTGATCTTGCCATCTTCTAAAAAGATGACACCTCAAATACATTCACATAAAAATATTTATCTGACCAGCTTCAATAGTATTGCCATAAAAGCTCCGAATGAGCATAAAACGATCTTCATCCTACTAAATTATTAGAATATCATAAATACAGATAAAGGCTTGCCGCACATGCAAGTATGCATGTGCGATAAGCTTTTTCCTTATGTCCAAAATTATTGACTAACCGGTTTGGAGTACTTGTAAATATAGTTGATACGATACACAGTTCACATGAATCACTTTATAATCACTCGTCTTTCAAATCATTAAAAAATGCGCATTCCAATATTACGCCTTTCATATCTTTACATGATTTACATATTTGCAAATCATTCCCCTTACTTCTCGGTCAGAAAGAAAAATGTATTTTATCTCTTATGCTTTTAAAATATCAGCACCTACTTTTTTATTCAAATTCATAATTAATGGGAAGAAACTAATTCCTAATGCAAAAGCTAAGAATAGAATGATTGCCCAATAATAGTTCCCCGTCGCCATAACAATGATACCGACTAAAACAGGAACAATTGCGCCACCAACATTTCCTAACATATTCATAAATCCTGCAACGATACCAACATCGTCTCGTTGCGATATTGTTGCAGGTAAGCTCCAGAATGTACAACCCACCCAACGTTCACAAAACATCGCAAAGGATAAATAAATGATCGCCATGGTAATGCTAGTTGCATTGCTCAAGAAATACATAGCTATAGCCATCAAAACACCTAAAATTCCAAAAGACCATTTGACAATCTTATTAGGGTCAATTCCCTTTTCTTTTAGATGATCAATAAAAAATCCTCCAAATAATTCACCAATAACGCCAACGCCAAAAACGATAAATATGGACGTGCCTATTGTCATAATGTTGACATTAAAAACTTGTGATAAGTACATGGGTCCCCATGTCATCAATCCGTACCAAAAGCAATCATAACAAATAAATCCCAAAGTCATTCCCCAAAATGTAAAACTTTTTAAATATCTTGTTAATCCAACAGATAATTTTTGATTTGCATCTCCAGATATTTTATATTCATCTTTTAACGCATTATCTATATATTCACGTTCTGCAGCATTAATTCTTGGACTTGTATCTGGCGTAGCTTTACAAAACGGATAACATAATAAAACTACCAAGATGGTCAAAATACCCGCTCCCATTAAAGCACCTCGCCATCCCCCAAACCAAGCAAGGAAAGCTACAATCAATGGACCTCCAATAGCAGTGCCCAAAGGCGAGCCAGCATCAACAATAGCAGCTCCACGAGTCCGTTCATTCTTTGTTAGCCATACAGATTGTAATTTACTACTAGCGGGATAAATAGGGGCTTCAGAAGCTCCCAATAGTGCTCGAACAATCATAAAAGCAGTACTGCTGTGAAGACAACCTGTAATCATTTGAAAAACGCCCCACAAAATACCTGAGCCTAAAATAGTCTTTCCCGGACCAAACCTATCTGCAAACCATCCTGCTGGAATTTGCATTACAGTATATCCCCAAAAAAATGCACTTAAAATAACGCCAACCAATTCTGGACCAAACTGAAGTTCTTCTTCAATTGCAGGCATACATACAGAAATAACAGCACGGTCAATGTAGTTGACTGTACATAATGCAAATAAAGAAGCAAATACCATCCATCTCACTTTCGTAGGTTTTTCGTTGTTCATTCTACTCTCTCCTTTTTTTGTTTCTTAATACGAATTAATTCGTATTTACGTTTTTTATGTTTATATTATTGCACGCTACACATAAAACGTCAATATTTAATCATGAATATATTTTATTAGTATCATTCAACAAATGAAATGCATTTTATTCATAATTTTATTCATAAAAACCATTTACATTCCATCATTTATAGCACATAAATCACCTGCTTAAATCACAAAAAATAAACCAGTACCAATGTAAGAACTCCTTACATTGGTACTGGTTTATACCTAACCTATAATGCTTTAATGGATTACCATTGGTTATCCGTGTATATTTAATTTTCTTCTACTTCCTCTTTTTCTTCATGAACAACACGCTTCGAACCGTGCTTTTTCGCCGTATAATTTTTCCATACGACCCACAGGGACGTATCTACGCAGATGGACGAGTAGGCGCCGCTGATGAAGCCGATGAGCATGACCAGGGAGAAGTTCTTCGTCGATTCGCCGCCGAAGAAATGGAGGGCCCCGCAGGCAAAGAGTACCGTCGTCAGCGTGTAGATGCTGCGGTGGATACTCTGGGAAATGCTGTCGTGAGCCAGCTTTTCATACGTATCCGTGCGGCGGTGGGTCCTCGTGTTTTCGCGGACGCGGTCGAAAATGACGACGGCTTCGTTCATGGAATAGCCGACGACCGTCAGGATAGCCGCCAAGAAGGAGGCGTCGATTTCCAGCTGGAAGAAGGAGAAAAAGCCCAATACCATGATCAAGTCATGGAGGATGGATACGATAGCCGAAATGGCGATCTTATATTCAAAGCGGAAGGAAATATAGGCCGCCAGGGCGATAAAGGCCACGGCCAGGCTGGTCACGGCATTCTTCGTGACTTCCGAGCCGATGACGGCGCCGACCGATTCGATACGCTTCACTTCCGCGCCGCCCAGCTTTTCGTTGAGCTGATCGGAAATGGCCTTGCTTTCGTCGCTTTCCAGGTTGCGCATGCGGATCATCACTTCCTGAGACGATTCCTGATCCGTGACGCCCGACAGCTGGATAACGCTGTTTTCCAAATTCATATTGGAGTCATCGATGACTTCGCGCACCTGGGCTACCGTAACGGGCTGCTTGAACTGCAGGTCCAAAATCGTGCCGCCTGTATAGTCGATGCCGAAGTTAAAGCCGTTGATAAAGATGGAGATGACGCTCAGGACGACCAGGACGGACGACAGGGTAAACCACCATTTCTTATGGGCTACAATATCAAAACTCATTTCCGTCCCCCCTTTTTGAGCATGTGTTCCGGCACCTTGCGGTTCAATCCGTAGAACCACGGATTGGTGATGAGATTCGTGTTAATGAACCAGGTCAGCAGGGAACGGCTGACGATAATAGCCGTAAACATGCTGACGATGAGGCCTAAGGCCAGGTTGACGGCAAAGCCCTTGACCGTACCGGCCCCCATGACGATGAGGACGATAGCTGCAATCATAACCGATACGTTGGCGTCGAGAATCGTATGGAAGGCCCGCTTAAACCCGGCCTCCATCGACGTCCGCAAGGTCTTCCCTACGAGCACCTCTTCCTTAAATCGTTCGAAGATCAGTATATTGGCGTCGACGGCAAAGCCCATGGACAGGATAATCCCCGCAATGCCGGGCAAGGTCAGCGTCGCGTCGAGGTATTTCAAAATAGACAGCAGAATCAGGACGTATACCAGCAGGGCTACGTTGGCGACGATGCCGGACATGCGGTATACGACGACCAGGAAGATCATGATCAGGACGATGCCGATGGCAAAGGCCTTTTCGCTCTTAATCTTCGAATCCTGGCCCAGGCTCGGCCCGATAGTCCGCACTTCCATGACCTTCAGCTTGACAGGCAATGCGCCGGAACGAAGCAGGATAGCCAGATTTTTCGCTTCTTCCAGCGTCCGGCTGCCGGTGATGACCGCCTTGCCGCCGGTAATTGGTTCGTTGACGACGGGAGCCGTCAATACTTCGCCGTCCAGCAGGATGGCGATTTTATGGCCTACGTTGGCTGCCGTCAAATCGGCGAACTTGTCGGCGCCTTCATCGGTAAATTCAATGGCGACGACGTTCTGGTTGCCGTTTTCGATTTGCTCCTTCGCCGTTTTCAAATCCTTACCGGTCAGGCGCGTCGCGCCGCTTTCATCTTTAAATTCCATGACGGCCGTCTTGCCGATCGTTTCGATGGCTTTTTCCGGATTCTTTTCGCCGGGCAGCTCAACGATGATGCGGCGGGCGCCTTCCTTCTGCACCAGCGGTTCCGTCAGGCCCATTTCATTGATACGCCGTTCGACGATAGAGACGGCGCGGTTCAGCGAGTCTTCCGTGACCGGCGCATCGGGCGTATCTTCCGCTTCCAGGACGATATGCGTGCCGCCCTGCAAATCCAGGCCCTGTTTAATCGAGTTGGCCAGCGGATAAATGAAGGTCAGGAACACGCCCAATATAATGGCGACCGCCCCAAAAAACTTTATCATATTACGGGTCCGCAACAGGTTTCCCTCCTCTTATAAATACAGTAGTCTATACTATAAACGGCGGCGTTCCGCCGTCTGCTTCGTCATGCTTCCCCAAGGCCCGGCCTTCGCCGGCCCATGCAAAAAGGCCATGAACCGGCCCGCCCGGAAATGGCGCGGAGCCGGTCATTCATGGCTTTTCAAAGGTGTTACTTCGCGTCCTGCGATTCTTCAGTTTTCTTTTCTTCAGCCGGAGCTGCTGTTTCAGCCTGTGCTGGTTCGGCAGCCTTCGGTTCTGCCGGCGTTGCGTCGGCCTGTTTTGCTTCCGCCCCTTTTTCTACAGGCTTCGGATCAGCTTTCTTTTCCGCCTTTTTGGATTTCTTCCCTTCCGACCGATCCTGCTTTCCCAAGACCTGGTTGACGGCGTTGCGCGTAATCTTGATTTCTACCTTATCGGCTACGCGGATGACGAGATATTCGTCGTGAAGAGATACGATCGTGCCGTAAATACCTCCGGCAGTGATAATCTTAACTCCTGCTTTCAGGCTGTTCAGCATTTCCTGGCGCTGTTTCTGCTGCTTTTTCTGCGGACGCCAAAGCATGAAATAGAAAATGACTACCATGAGGATAATCGGCCAAAAGGCGTTTAACTGTTCCATCATGTCCACTGTATTCACCTCCAACATTTAATGATATGGTATATATGCAAGATACGAAATATTATGCATCTTGATATCGCTTCCAAAATTCCTGCCGGAACTGGCGGAACGTGCCGTCCAGAATGGATTGGCGCATGTCGCGCATAAACTGCAGCAGGAAATACAAATTATGAATGCTGACTAAGCGGTACGCCAGCAGTTCTTCCGCTTTGAAGAGATGGCGGATATAGGCCCGCGTATAGTTGCGGCACGTGTAGCAGCCGCAGCCTTCTTCAATGGGCGAGAAATCCCTGGCGTATTTTGCGTTGCGCACGGTCAGCCGGCCCGTATGGGTCATGGCCATGCCGTTGCGGGCTACGCGCGTCGGGAAGACGCAGTCGAACATATCTACGCCGCGGGCTACGCCCTCGACGAGGCAGTCCGGCGTGCCGACGCCCATGAGGTACCGGGCTTTCGTCTGCGGCAGGTAGGGCGTCGTATGATCTAGTATATCATACATTATATCCTTAGATTCGCCAACACTCAAGCCGCCGATGCCATATCCGTCAAAATTCATGTCTACTAATTCTTCACAGCTCTTGCGGCGCAGGTCCACATACATGCCGCCCTGGACGATGCCGAACAAGCCCTGCGTATCGCTATGGTGGTGATCCAGGCAGCGCTTGGCCCAGCGGCTCGTCCGCTCCGTCGAATGGAGGGTGTAGTCGTAGTCCGAAGGGTACGGGATGCACTCGTCGAAGGCCATGGCGATATCGGAATTAAGGGCCATCTGCACGTCCATAGATACTTCAGGCGACAGGAATTTCTTCGAGCCGTCCAAATGAGAGCGGAAGGTTACGCCTTCTTCCGTAATCTTGCGCATCTGCCCCAGGCTGAATACTTGAAATCCGCCGCTGTCCGTCAGGATAGCCTGCTTCCAGTTCATAAACTTGTGCAGGCCGCCGGCTTCCTTGACCAGGTCTTCGCCGGGCCGCAGGAACAGGTGATACGTATTGCTCAGGATGACCTGGGCGCCCATGTCGTACAGCTCTTCCGGCGACAAGGTCTTGACCGTCGCCTGCGTGCCTACGGGCATAAACATAGGCGTCTTGAAGGTTCCGTGAGGAGTGCGCAGGATGCCGGCTCTGGCGCCGTCGCATTCGGCCTGCAGTTCGTAAGTAATAACCAACGTCGTGTCCTCCTATCGTATAAACATGGCGTCGCCGAAGCTGAAGAAACGGTATTTTTCCTGCACGGCAATTTCATACGCCTTTAAGATTTTTTCTCTCGTAGACATAGCGCTGATGAGCATGAGGAGCGTCGACTCGGGCAGGTGGAAATTCGTGACCAGCGCGTCGACGATGTGGAAGGTGTAGCCGGGATAGATGAAAATATTCGTCCAGCCCGATCCGGCCTGCAGCACGCCCGTCGTACCGGCGCTTTCCAGCGTCCGTATAGACGTCGTGCCGACGGCTACGATGCGCCGGCCTTCAGCCTTCGCCCGGTTAATCGTCTGGGCCGCTTCTTCCGTAATGCTGTAAAATTCGCTGTGCATTTCGTGGTCTTCGATGTTTTCCTCTTCTACGGGCCGGAACGTCCCCAAGCCGACGTGCAGCGTAACGAAGACCAGCTCCACGCCCTTGGCCTTGATGCGTTCCAGCAGCTCGTCCGTGAAATGGAGCCCTGCCGTCGGCGCCGCCGCCGAGCCCCGTTCGCGGGCGTATACAGTCTGGTATTCGTCGGGATCTTCCAGCTTTTCGTGAATGTACGGCGGCAGGGGCATTTCGCCGATCTTGTCGATAATATCGTCGAATACGCCGTCGTATTCAAATTTAACGATGCGGCCGCCGAAGTCCGTACGGGCCAGTATCTGACAGGTCAGGCCTTCGGGAAACTCGATAACCGCCCCGGGCAGGGCCCGTTTCCCCGGCTTGACCAGCACTTCCCACGTGTCCTCGCCGACGGGCGTCAGCAGCAGCACTTCGACCTTGCCGCCTGTCGGCGACTTTTTCCCGTACAGGCGGGCCGGGATGACCCGGGAATCGTTAAATACCAAGACGTCGCCCTGATGGAGCTCGTCGATCAAATCGTAAAAATGCTTGTGTTCCACAGCCCCGCTCTGCCGGTCGTACAGCATGAGGCGGGCGTGATCCCGCTGCTCTGCCGGGTGCTGGGCAATCAATTCTTTTGGCAAATCATAATAAAAATCACTGAGTTTCAACGTACTGTCTCCTTAATCTATCTTGTCAAGCTTTACGCCCGTATAGTAATGCTGCAGTATCTTGCGGTACGTATTCTTGGCATTTTTCTGTTCCTGGGCCATCTGGTATGCGCCGTACTGGCTCATCCCCAGGCCGTGGCCCCATCCGAAGCCGTAAATCGTAATGGGCTTCTTGTCTTTAATTTTAAAAGTCGTCTTGCGAGACGATTTTTTCTTATTGTCTTTCTTGCTGTCTTTCTGCTTCTTTTCCGTCCCCTGATAGATGTCAAACAAGGTGCTCTTCAGTCCCATGATGGACTGGAAGGCGTTGCCCGTCAGCCTGACGCTTCCCGACGAGCCCTGAATCGTCATGGACAGGACGCGGCCGGATACGCCGCGGTCGGACACGTCCATGGGCCGCTTGCCCAAGGGCGACAAGGTAATGGACTTTATCTTGCCGACGTTTTTACCGGCTGCTTTCAGGTTCGCCGCCAGCTTTTCCGGCGTCGTCGTCACGGTCCAGCTGTAGGACGGCATCTTTTCGCTTCTATCGACGACGCCCCGCAGGTAAGGCACGTAATTGCCCCATACGTTTTCGCTGTGTTCCGTCCAGCCGCCGGCAGTGGCGCAGAAAATTGCCTCGATGGGCTTGCCCTTATACGTCAGGATTTCGCCCTTCGTCGCGTCGACGGCGCTGATAATGGACGGCGATTCGCCGTTGATGCCGGCATAAACCTGGCTGCGCGTGTCGTCGGTCATATCGAAGCCCTTGTTTCGGAAGGAGTTCTTATGATACACGGCGTAGGTCCGGGCCGCGACGGCCTGAGCTTTCAGCGCTTCAGAGCTCCACGACGGCGACATTTCCTTGCCGACGACGCCGTATAAATACTGCTCCAGGGGCACGACATTGACTACGGTGATTCCCGAAGACTTCGACGGCTGCATGCACTCGATGGAGCCGCGGTACGAATAGCCGTCGGTCAGCTTGACGACGCCCTTTTTCAAGGGCCGTACCGACACGGCGCCCTTGCTCTTCGAGCCGTTGACGACGAGGTCTTTGCCCTTGAGTTCCACCTTAACCGGTTTGTTCGCCCCTACCTTTTTCCACAGGGAACCGTTTTTATAAACGGCCGCCCCCTGGGTTCCGATGATGGATACGGATTTGCTCCCTTCACGGATGCCGATGCGCAGCGTCTGGTCCGAGCCGGCGCAGAAAGCCGTCGCCGTCAGGCAGACAAATAAAGCCGCCGCGGCGAGGACGCGAAGTAGTCGCGTTTTAATCATAGGTCTTCCCTCCTGTTAATGACGGAAAAATATATTCAGAATGAGGGTCAGCACGACGCTGATGATGAGGCAGGTTACGATGGGGAAATGAAAGGATACGTTTCCCTTCGTAAAATTCAAATCGCCGGGCAGGTTGCCTAGAAAACGGCTTACGCCGATGTGCTCCAGCGCCAGCCAGACAAAGCCGGCCGCAATAAACAACGCGCCGATTAAAATTAAGGTTTTCGCCATATATACCTCCTAAAATAACGAAGAGCCTTTGCCTTCCGACGGCGACGGCAGTCCCAGATGAGCGTAAGCCGCCTCAGTTACGACCCGTCCCCGCGGCGTGCGGTTCAAAAATCCGAGCTGCATGAGGAAGGGTTCGTACACGTCTTCGACGGCGTCGACGGACTCGCTGATCGCCGCGGCGATCGTATCGAGGCCGACAGGGCCGCCGCCGAATTTTTCAATGATGACCTGCAAGACCCGCCGGTCCGTCCGGTCCAGGCCGCAGGCGTCGACCTCCAGCCGGTCCAAGGCTTTTCCGGCCAAAGCCGATGAAATCGTCTGCTCGCCGGCTACCTGGGCAAAATCGCGGACCCGCTTCAGCAGGCGGTTGGCAATTCGCGGTGTGCCCCGCGAGCGGCGCGCCACTTCCAACGCGCCGGCATCGTCGATTTCTACGTTTAAAATATCGGCAGTCCGCTTGATAATCAGCACCAGCTCTTCGGGCCGGTAAAATTCCAGCCGGCAGATGACGCCGAAGCGGTCGCGCAGCGGCGGCGCCAGACGGCCGACCTGGGTCGTCGCGCCGACGAGGGTAAAGGGCGGCAGGTCGATGCGCACCGACCGGGCGCTTGGCCCCTTGCCGATGACGATGTCCAGAGCGTAGTCTTCCATCGCCGCGTACAGCACTTCTTCCACGCTGTGGGACAAGCGGTGTATTTCGTCGATAAACAGCAAGTCCCGCTCCTGCAAGTTCGTCAGCAGGGCCGCCAAATCGCCGGGGCGCTCGATAGCCGGCCCCGACGTAATGCGCAGGTTGACGCCCAGCTCGTTGGCGATGATGCCGGCCATCGTCGTCTTGCCCAGCCCGGGAGGGCCGTACAGCAGCACGTGATCCAGCGCTTCCTGCCGCAGCTTTGCCGCCTGAATAAAGACTTCTAAGTTCTGCTTGACCTTCTGTTGTCCTATATATTCTTTTAAATAGTGGGGACGCAGGCTGTACTGCCAGGAATCTCCCGCAATCGGGCCTGTCTCCACAATGCGATGCTCTTCCACGTCTTACCTCCTGCTTCCCAATGCCTGCAATACGGCTTTCAGCAGTTCCTCTACGGTCCGGCACTGGCCGGCCTTGGCTTCGATAGCCGGAAGCACTTCCTGTGAGGAATAGCCCAGGCTGGTCAGCGCTGCCAAAGCGTCCGAGGCAATGCCCTGCGGTATGCCGTCCAGACCGCTGTTATCGATAGCCGACGCATCGTCTTCGACCGGGCCGATTTTATCGTGCAGCTCCAGCACGATGCGCTCCGCCGTTTTCTTGCCGATGCCGGGCATCTTCGTCAGTACCTTCATATTCTTCTGATGCACGGCCAGTCGGAACCCGTCGGGACTGGCGGCGCTCAGAATGCCTAAGGCCACCTTCGGCCCTACGCCGTTTACGCTGATCAGCAGCATGAACAAGTCGTATTCATCCTGCGTGACAAATCCATATAATACCATGGCGTCTTCTCGGACGCTCATATACGTAAACAAGGTGATTTCCCGATTCAGCGCCAGTTTGTCCATCGTCGACGCCGGAATGGACACGCGGTAGCCGACGCCGTGGACGTCGACAAAGCAGGAATCGCGGAATATATGCGTCACAACTCCCTTGACATACCCAATCATAACTGCACCGTCCTTTTCAAACGCTGCGAATGGCTGGAATAAATGGCATAAATAGCCATCGCCAGCCCGTCGGCCGCATCATCCGGCTTGATTTTCTCGCGAATGCCCAGCAGGCGCATGGTCATATCGATGACTTGCTCCTTTGTCGCCCGGCCGTAGCCCGTAACCCCTTGCTTTACCTGCAGGGGCGTAAATTCCAGCAAGGGAATGCCGGCCTGCTGCGCCGTAAGCAAAATGATGCCGCGCGCCTGCCCGACCGTAATGGCCGTCGTAACGTTGCGGTTGAAAAACAGCTGTTCTACGCCGATAATATCGGGCTTATACTTAGCGTACAGCTCGTTCAGCCCTTCAAAGATAGTCACGAGGCGTTCGCCGTCGCTGTGGTCCGGCGTCGTTTGAATTGTTCCGTATGTAACCGGTGTAAGACGGCTTCCCTGGGCGTCGACGATGCCGAAGCCGCAGATGGCCGTTCCCGGGTCTATTCCCATAGCCCGCATGAATATCCTTCCTTTCACTACGCAAGCTGTACCGTTTATTATACCATGAATCGGCCTGCCCGTCATAGAGCTGCCGCCGTATTTTCCGTGGCATTGCCAAAAAGAGCGCCCTTACGGACGCTCTTTTTATTTCATACTCTTATTCAGCTGTTGTGTTGTTAACAACCTGTTTGCCCTTATAGAAGCCGCAAGTGGGGCATACATGATGGGGCATTACTGCTTCGTGGCACTGCGGGCATTCAACGAAACCCGGCGCTGTCAGCTTCCAGTTTGCACGACGCATTTTCTGACGAGTCTGGGACAATCTGTTCTTTGGTACTGCCATGTTCTGCACCTCCTTAAACCATGGTACGTATTTTAGTGCTTTGATTTTAATAAATCCCCCAAGACGGCGAGTCTCGGGTCGATCCTGTCGGTAGGACAACTACAGGGTCCTTCATTCAGGTTTGCGCCGCACTGCGGGCACAGGCCCTTGCAGTCAGGCTGGCACAACACCTTCATGGGCTCGCTGAGGATCAACGTTTCTCTAATTGTCTCCGTCAAATCGATGTATTCCCCGTTATAAGGCAATACGTCATCAGGAAGCTCTGCTTCCGTACCATAGACTTCAGACAGTGTTGCATTCCGATCCACCGATACCGGCATCAGACAGCGGCTGCATGCATACATGCCGGATGTACGAACTGTTCCTTTGACGACGATGTGCGTGCCATCGGACCAGAACGCGCCTTCCACAGCCACAACATGGTTTTTCCAAGGAAAAGCGTCTACATCACCTAAATCGGCAGCCGGCTTTTGAAAGGAAAAAGGAACTTTCCTTCCTTCCTCCTTTAGTGCTTCTTCGACTTGTAGTTTCATATTTCTACCTCGACTTTACTATTATATCTATCTGTAAATGCTTTGTCAATATATTTTTAGGGAATCGCAGGAAGGCCGGAAAAAGACTGAATCCCGCTGCTCTGTCAGGGCTGTTTCCGTTCAGGGCCGATAAATTCCCGCAGGAGAGAATTGCTGGGAACGACGGACGCATCCAGCCCCTTGAAGGGGTTCAGGAATTTCAGCAGCCGCTGCGCTTCGGCATAATGGGAGCTTTCCTTGTCAATGGAGCGCAGCAGGGGCTCGGCGTAGGGCTTCAGCACGGACAGCTCGTATGGCAGGGCTGTGTTGAAAATCGTATCGGCGTCTTCCTGATAAGGGTAAATATTCACTTCTTCGCCGCGGCGCACGTCGGCCCATATGTCCATTGTATCCAAGGGGCCGCGGTTGCGGAACTGCTGGTCCCGCACCATGCGGCGGATAATCCGCGTGTCGGCCGTCGAAATGCGGTTGTGGTCGTTGATGCGGATTTGCGTCAGCACGCCCAGGGTGATCTTATATTTTTCGTACCGCGGCAGCATATACGTCAGCGAATCGTTCAGGGCATGGAGCCCTTCGACGACGATGGGCTGCTCCGGCTCCAGATGGACGGGCTTTTCGTCGAAATAGCGCTTGCCGCTCACGAAATCAAAGCGGGACAGGCAGACGTCGCGGCCCTGCTGCAGCTCGTCGATCTGCTGGTTAAACAAGGGGATGTCGATTGCCCGCAGGGATTCGAAATCGTAGCTGCCGTCGGGATTTTTCGGCGTGTCCTCGCGGTTGTAAAAGTAATCGTCCAGCGATATCTTGACGGGCCGCAGCCCTACGACGCGGAGCTGCGTCGTCAATCGCTTGCAGAACGTCGTCTTTCCCGCCGACGACGGGCCGGCGATGAGGATGACCTTGATCTTCGGCCGCTGGCGGACGATGTAATCGGCAATTTCAGCCAGCTTTTTTTCCTGCAGCGCTTCGGCCATATCGACGATATCCTGAATCGTTTCGTCGGCAATATAGCGGTTTAAATCAGAAACGTACTGACAGCGGACGATGCGTCCCCATTCTTCCGCATCTAAAAATAAGCGGGCCATCTTGGGAATTTCCTTATACAGCGGCAGCTCATTGGGATTATCTACCTTCGGCGTTTCCAAGATGACGCCCGGCGCGTAGGAACGCAGATTGAAGCAGGTCAAGTAGCCCATGCTCGGCAGCATAGGCCCCATGTAGTAATCGAAGACCTGGCCGCACTGATAGGTCATGACGTGCTTGAGGCCGACGTGGCGCAGCAGCTCCGCTTCCCGTTCCATGTGGCGGTTGCGGCACATGTCCATGGCTGTTTCCGCGCTGAGGACGACTTGCGTAATAGGCTCGTCCTGGGCGACGATTTCCTGCATGCGCCGCTTAATCGATTCGACGTCCCGATAGGTCACGGTATGGCCGATATCCAGCTCGCAGTACAGCGACTTGCGCAGGGCGTGCTTTACAAACACTTTTCCCTGCGGGTATAAATCGCTGACAGCCCGCACGAGCAGCATGATGGCCGTGCGGACGAGGCATTGATTGCCTTCCAGCGTCGCCATGGAAAACCAGGAAATATCCCCGTCTTCCCGCACCTTCGTCTGCAAGCCTACAAATTCATTATTATATAGCGCCGCCGCAATGCGGGGCTCCGCGTCGCCATAATGCTCGGAGCAAAGCTGCAGCAGCGTCGTTCCTTCTTTGAGAGTATATGTCTTGCCGTTTGTCTTGTCATGCAGCGTAATCACAACTGGTCACATCCTTCCGTATAACGCTTGTTCTCTTGATTATATTCGAGAAAACCGACGTTTTTTCCTTTTTTATGCTATAATGAGAGCCGTACCGCATTCTATGCAAAGAAGGAAATGGCTATGAAATTATCGTCTATTCCCAAACCGGATATAAAAATACTGGCAGCCGCCGCTGCGGCCGCCGTCTGCATTGGCGCCGCCTGCCTATCCTATGAAATGATATACAAGGCTACGCCGGAGTATTCATTTTCCCGCATCGTCGCCGCCGCTCAGGCAGGAGACGGCGAAACCCTGACTCTCTCAGCAGACGGAGACGTGCTGGCCGGCCAGTTGTTCGATAGCCTGATTCGCCGGCAGCAAGGCCAAACGGCGGCGTCCCGCGCCCTGCTTCTGCCCGCAAAAGGCGAGTTCATCCACGCCTGCCAGACCATTCTCGCCGGCGATTCAGACGAAGCCCGGCTGGAAAACGCGCGAAAGGTCCTTGCAGACACGGGAAGCCAGGCGGGCCTGCTCCTTCCCGCCTCGGGCTGGCGCTATGAATCGTCGTCGTGGAGCCGTCAGGACGGCTCGGGCTACGCCCAGCTTACGGCCTCCTTTTATAACGATTCGCTGCAAGCATCGATTCCCATCACCTTCCAGCTGGAAAAGGTATCGGCCCGCCAGTGGCGCGTCGTCGCCTTTGCCGACCCGGACGCCGTCGTACAGGAATTGCAGCAGGCCTCTGAAGCAGCCTTGGCAGCGGCCAACCGGCCCGTTTCCCAGCGCATCGATTCCCTCGTCCAGATTACAAGCCTCTCCGCTTCCGTCGTTCGCGGCAGCACGGAGCAGGATACATACCTGCGCATCCAATACACGCCGAAGCTGTCCGCACAGGGCAAGGAAACCCTCCGGGAAGCCAAAGGCCGGTACGAGCTGCGCCGCGCCGACTCGACGGTCCTCTTCTCCGCGCCCATACGCATAGCCATCTACGCCGACGGCAAAGCTCATACCAGCCAGTTCCGGCTGAACGCCGCCGTTCCGGCCCAGGCCGAGCTGCTCCGCACGGCGACGCTGGAAGGATTGCAGAGCCGCATTTCCATTACCTCAGTCCAGCTGCAAGACGGCACGCAGCTCGAGCTGAAAGATTCGCTGACAAACTGATACAAAAAAAATCCGTATGGAACACGTCGTCCCATACGGATTTTTACGCAGTATGATGAAATAGTTAGCGGCAGACTTCGATGATCTTCGGCTTGGCGTTGATATCGTTCGTCAAGGACCGGTCAAACAGCTTGACGCCGACAACGCCGATAAGAAACCCGACGATACCGCCGACAATCGCAGCCTGCATGGCATCCATGCCTTGGGAAAGGCCGATCCAGTGACCAGCGACGGCTCCGAGGCCGGCGACGATAAGGGGCATGATAAAGCAGACAAAGGCGCCGATAACGATGTTGACTTCCCGCACTTCAAATTTGACGTGCTGCCCCACTTCCGCACCGATAGGATTCAGCGCCTTGACGACGATGTGTTCCGCGCCGGGACAAGCGCCGCAGGCCATGCAGTCCGAATGGCGGCCGACCTTTACTTCGGCAAGGCCGTCTTCTTCAATCGATAAGATCGTACCTTCTTCTATTTTCATGATCATTCACTCCTTCTCATATGTCACGCCTGCATCAGGCAGACAGTACCATCAACGTATAGTAATTATCGTTTATATTATTATAGCACGGCTTGTCAACTCAATCAATACCATTATGGTGTAGTTTTATATTTTGAATGCATGTCCCGTATATCCAGAAGATATGCGCTACCGCAAAGCTGCCTAAACAGAAAAGTATACTCCCCCAGTCATGCGAGGAGTATACTTTTTTACTATGTGCTGCTTAGGTTACACTACGGTGTCTTATTCTCCTGATCTGCTGCGAAAACCTTAGCTTTCAACCTTCGGCAAATCGAGAGTCGTGCAGATACGGCCTTGGCGCTTGCCGATGGTGTCGATAAATTCTTCAGCCTTCTGCGCGTCCGTTTCAATGCCTGTGGCAACTTTTACGAGGCCTTTCAGGTATTCCCAGTCCGTATACATTCTGGCCATGACGGTCGACGCTTCCTGGTTGCCGCCGCCGTGGAGGGCCATAGCCGTCCAGTTGGAGCCGCGTACCATGTGTTCGATGAAGCGGCTGGCCCGCAGACGGTCGAAGGCGTTGTATTTCGGGTTGCCCGGGTTGAAGGCTCTCTGGCACAGTTCGCCGACTTCGGGATTTCTCATATCCAGTTCGGACGGAGCCGTTTCGCCGAAGCCTGCCAGGATATCGCGGGCGTACCGAACGGCGTCGAAGGGAATCTTCGTGCAGGTGTATTTGCACGTATGGGACATGAGCGGGTTGGGAATCCAGAAGCCGCTGGGATGCTGGAATCCTTCTACGCCCGAAGCAATGGACAGGCCGTAAACCGTTTCAGCAGTCATTGCCATTTCCGTGAGCTTCGTCCGGATATGACCGGCTTTCTGCACGCCGACCATATCGGCCAACAGACTTGCCGCGCCGCAAAGAGCCGAGCATCCGCCGGCCTTGCAGCCGCCGGCCGTCAATCTGTGGACTGCCGTGAAGTAGCTCAGGAGCCGTCCTACGTACTGCGTTTCGCCGCAGAGGAATACTCTTTCATTCGGTACGAATACGTGATCGAAGTATACGAGCGCCTGATGGTCGGCATACTGTTTGCCCAAGTCGATGCCTTCGATATCGCCTTCGACTTCAAAGAAGCGTTTATCCTGAGGCGTACGACCTAAAACAAAGGTCAGTCCCGGCGTATCGGCAGGAACAGCGCAGGCAACGGCAAAGTCCTTGTCTTCCGGCTTCATGTTCGTCGTCGGGACGATGACGATTTCATGAGCGAAGAGGATACCCGTCTGGTTGCACTTGAACCCGCTGATGACGATGCCGTCTTCGCGGACTTCGTCGACATGGACGTAGGAATCGCGGTCAGCCTGCGCATGAGGCGGCGCCGTCCGCAGCCCTTTGACGTCCGTTACCGTAACGGTACAGGTCAAGTCGTTCTGCTGTACGTATTTCAGGAAATTCATGAAGCGTTCAAAATAGTTGGTACCCAAGTCGTGGTCCATGTCGTAGCACGCAGGGCCTAATCCGGCAAATGCTTCCGAGCCGGTGCAGCGGTGCGTACAGCAACCGATAACTTCAGCCAGCGCTCTGGCGGCTCTGGTCTTGCGGTTCGCGTCTTCTGCCGAACGGAGGGGAGCGTTGTAAATACTGACCCGTTCGTCGAGCATATGGGACGGAACAGTAATCAGATCCTGCCAGTCCGGGCGATGCTGCAGTTCGTAAATCTTGGAGATAGCGTTGAAGCTGGCCGCCAAGGGCGGATAGGTCGTAACGTCTTCAATTTTCTCTCCCAGGAACCATACGTTCATCGGTTTTCTGGCGCGAATGCTGTCTTGGAATTGTTGTTTAGTCATTAACATACCAAACCCCTCCTTCGCTGGACTCATATTTCATACACTATCCTATACCTGATGGATCTTTCACAAATATATATGAAATAAATATGCCAAATACAAAAAAGCTGCAAATGGCGTAAATACGGGCCTTTAAAAACATATCTGCATCCAGTGCGATGTATATTTACATCGCCTGTATGCCGATATCCTTACTGCTTATTGCCGATGCCATGATGGTACCGCTTTCGTCCAACCGATGCGCGTTGACATCACTTCTATGCTATATTGCATCGTTTTTATCCTTTTCATGGGAGCCGACGCCCCATTTTTTCATTTTCCGCACGACCGTCGACTGGTCTATCTCCAGCGCCTTCGCCATGGCCCGCGTCGAGCGATATTCCCGGTACGCCTGCGTCAGCAGCTCCTTTTCCATTTCTTCTACGGCCCGCTTCCACGGCACGAGACGCTGCACCTTGACGGCCGCCCCGGAATCCTCACCCGTTCCCTTGCCGACAAAATGGCTGGGCGTCAGCTTGTTTTCCGACGGCAGGACGATCATCGTCTCGACGGCGTTTTCCAGCTCGCGGATATTGCCCGGCCAGTCCTGACGCATGAGGAAGCGGTACAGTTCCGGAGAAATCTCCTTTTCCTTGCCGTACTTTTCATTGAAATATTTCAGGAAATAGTTGACCAGGGGGATAATGTCCTCGCGCCGCTCCCGCAGCGGCGGAATATGGATGTGAATGACGTTGAGGCGATAATACAAGTCCTGCCGGAACGTCCCCTGACAGACCATACTCCACAAGTCCTTGTTCGTCGCCGCAATCAGGCGGACGTCTACCTTGACCGGCTTGGCCGCGCCGATGCGCTGCACTTCTTTTTCCTGTATGACACGGAGCAGCTTGACCTGCGCTGCCAGGCTGAGCTCGCCCACCTCGTCCAGGAGCAGGGTTCCCTTGTTGGCCAGTTCGAAAAAGCCGACCTTGCCCTGCCGCCGAGCACCTGTAAAGGCGCCGCTTTCATAGCCGAACAGCTCCGACTCGAACAAGGTGTCGGGGATGGCGCCGCAGTTTATCTTGATAAAAGGCTTGTCCTTTCGCCGGCTCGTGTGATAAATTTCGTTGACGACGACTTCCTTCCCCGTCCCCGACTCGCCCGTAATCAATACGACGGACTCGACGTCGGCGACGACGTGCACCAGATGAAGTATCTTCTTCATGGCCGGGCTGTGGGCCACGATGGGGCCGCCGCTGCCGTTGAACAAGGATATTTCCCGCATATAGCTCTTCGTGTACAGCCGCTGTTCTTCCAGCTTTTTGCGCAGCGTATTGAGAGCCGACATGTCCTGTATGCTGATGACGATGGTCTTGAGGCGGTGCTGCCGGTCGAATATGGGCGCGCCGGTGCACAAGAGCTCCTTTTGCTTGTACGTTCCCGACACGACGATGCGCTTCGGGTCTTCGTTCATCTTGCGGACCAGTTCGCCGCAGACGGAATGCTCCCGGTCAAGTATTTCCATAGACCGCCCCAAGACGTCGCGCCGCTTGATGCCGAAGGTCGTTTCCAAGGCCTTGTTGACCCGGATGATGACGCCGTTTTTATCGGCCACGACGATGCCGTCGGCGACGACCTCCAAAATGGCGTCGATTTCTTCCAGTACGTCTATGACGTTGTCCAATTCCTGGGCGGAGCACCGCTCTTTCCCCGATATATGGGCGACGATAATGCTGCCCTGCCGCTGACCGGCCTGGGTCCAGGGCAGGAGATGGCAGATAATCATGCCCCCCTCTACTGCGACGGCAAAGCGCCCCTGCCCATGTACGACGTCGATTTGCGCCTCCAGCGCGCCGATAAGCTCATCCTCCGTCACGCCTAATTCCGCCTTGAGCTCGTCAGCCGCTCCATTGCGGTATACGGCGCGGCCGTCTGTATGGACGATAAAAATCGCGCAGTAAATAGAATTCAGTATTGCGTCAAAGTCTGCATATCGGCGAAACGCCGCCTCTCCGTTCATGCCGTCCCCCTCCTTTTTCTCCTTATTGTACACTATTTTCCCGCCCTTTGCCTACTCTTTCCGCCTATGCAAAAACCAGCCTCCCCCTAGCGAGGAAAGACTGGTTTCTCTTGCGCCTATTATTTTAAGAAGCCCTGGATGATCATTTCTTCCGCTTCTTCTGCCGTAAGGCCTAACGTCATGAGCTTGGTCAGCTGTTCGCCGGCAATCTTGCCGATAGCCGCTTCGTGAATCAGGGCCGCGTCCGTATCGTTGGCCGTCAGCTCAGGAATCGCCGAAATCTTGGCGTCGTCCATGATGATGGAGTCGCAGGCCGAATGGCCGTGGCACTGGGCGTTGCCGATGACCTTGGCCCGGAAAATCTGGTGGGACGTGCCGCGGGCAACGGCGCGGGATACGACGTCCGTGCTGGAATCCTTGCCGTTCAGTTCAACTTCAAACTCCGTTTCGGCAAACTGCACGCCGTCGGTCATGAGCTTTTCCTTGACGATAAACGTCGCGCTGGCTGCCAAATCAGCCTTCGTGACGCGCTTCGTCGAGTCGACGCCCTTGATCTGCGTCGTTTCCATTTCCATATAGCTGCCTTCTTCCATATGGACGATGGTTTCCGGGTTCATGATCTTCTGGCCCTTGCCGTCCCCGTCGCCGTAGTGCTTTTCTACATAGCGGACGCGGGCATTCTTGCCGATATGGAAGGTATGAATGCCGTCGTGCTGCGAGCCGTCGTCGCTACCGCAGTGGATGCCACAACCGGCGACGATAACCACATCGGCCCCTTCTCCGACGTAAAAATCATTGTATACGACATCCTTGAGACCGGCCTGGCTCAGGACGACGGGAATATGCACGGCTTCGTGCTGCGTTTCCGGCTTAATATACACGTTGATGCCCGGACGGTCTTTCTGCGGTTCGATTTCGATATGAGCCGTTGAAGCGCGGCCGACGCTCTGGCCGTTCGAACGGATATTATATGCGCCTTCAGGAATGCCATGCAAATCGGCGATGACTTCCAGCAAATGTTCTTGATACTTATCCATCAGTCTTCCTCCTTATAAAACTTGCAGTTTCCTACGACGTCCATCAATTCGGGAAGAACTTCTTCCTTCGTGCCGACCTTGCGGACCGTGCCGTCGGCAATGAGGACGATTTCATCGGCAATGTTGAGAATGCGTTCCTGATGGGAAATGATGAGAATCGACTGCTTCTGATCGTGCATTCTTTCAAATACCTTGATGAGTTTATGGAAGCTCCACAAGTCGATACCTGCTTCCGGTTCGTCAAAAATAGCCAGCTCCGTGTTCTTGCGGGCTACGATCGTAGCGATTTCAATGCGCTTCAATTCGCCGCCCGACAAGGACGCGTCCACTTCGCGGTTGATGTAATTTTCCGCGCAAAGGCCGACTTCGGACAGGTATTGACAGACGACGCATTTGTCGAGCTTCTTATTGCCCGCCGCCAGACAGAGCAGGTCCATGACGGTGATGCCCTTGAAGCGCACAGGCTGCTGGAAAGCGTAGCCGATGCCGTTCTGGGCCCGCTTCGTAATGTCCCAGTCCGTAATGTCCTGGCCGTTGAAGAAAATCTGGCCGCTCGTCGGCTTTTCAATGCCGGCGATTAATTTAGCCAGCGTCGATTTGCCGCCGCCGTTCGGGCCGGTAATGACGACGAATTTCTGTTCGTCGATGACCAGATTGATATCTTTTAAAATTTCCTTTGTATTTTTCGTACCATTTTCGTCGGGAACGGAAAACGATACATGGCGTAATTCTAACATGTATTCTTTCACTCCTTTAATGGTTAGGACTGACTTTCGTCATTCATACAGTAGTATATCATACTAATATGGTGATGTATACATAAAAAAATATAAAATTCCGGATAAAATTGTTTCTCCACCTCGGCAGATAAAAAATAATTCCCTGCAGCTGATTCACTGTACCAACTGCAGGGAATTCCCAGAACAAAGGAGCTTATATGTCAGGATAAAATTACGCTTTTACCATGCGGCGAGACACGCCGAGAATGCGCACGCTGTTCAATACGACGGCCAGCGTCGCTGTATTGTGGATGACTGCGGCCCATAAGGGGCTGATGCGCCCCAGCGCGCCGAGAAGCATAGCCGCTGAATTGACGACAATCGTCGCCGTAAAATTCTGATTGATGACCTTCATGGTCTGCCGGCCAATCTTCAATGCATCATACAATTTTCCCGGATCTTCGGAGCGAATCGTAATAGCTGCCGATTCAGCCGCTATATCCGTCTTGTTGCCGCCCAGGCTGACGCCGATATCGGCAAAGGCCAGTGCCGGTGCGTCGTTGATGCCGTCGCCGACCATCATGACGCTGCCCCGCTTCTGCAGCTTCATGACGTAATTAGCCTTATCTTCCGGCAGTATTTCAGCATGATAGGAATCAATGTCCATTTCGCGGGCCACTTCTGCCGCCACTTCCTTGGAATCGCCAGTCAGCATGATGACTTCGTCTACGCCGATGCGGCGCATTTGATTGAGAGTCTTCTTCATGGCCGGGCGAACCGGGTCTTCAATCGTCAGGCAGCCGATATACTGCTTGTCCCGCGCGACAAACAACAGATTTTTTCCCCATGATTTGTCGCTTTTTTCCGGCATGCCCTGCACGCATTCTTCCTGCATGAAGCGGCGGCTTCCGACGAGGACGTCGCCGCCGGCAAAGTCTTCAAAGGGAGGCACGGAGGCCCTCATGCCGCGGGCAACGACCGTCTCGGACATATCGTGATGCGGTACGTCCCAGCCGTGAGCCTTGACGTATTTCTGCACCGCTACGGCCAGCGGATGAACGGAGTGCATTTCCGCCGACGCAGCCAGTAAAATCATTTCCTTTTCATCTACTCCGGGAACCGTAGAAATATGGGCAATCTGCGGTACGCCCATGGTAATCGTGCCGGTCTTATCGAGGACAACCGTGTCAATATCGGCCAGATTTTCGATGTAGTTGCCGCCTTTAATGAGAATCCCCTTGCGGGCCGCCATGCCGATGGCCGCAGAAATGGCCGTCGCCGTCGACAGCTTCAGGCCGCAGGAGAAGTCGATGAACAGCAGGTTCAGCACGCGCTGCCAGTCCTTCGTCGCCCCATAGACAATGGCCGCGCCGATAAAGGAAATAGGAACAAGCATATTGGCCATTTTATCGGCAAAATTCTGCACCGGCGCGCGGCGGGTCTGCGCCTCTTCGACCAAGTGGATAATCTGGGCCAGTGACGTATCGGCGCCGACCTTTTCGACCTTGACGACGAGGTCTCCGGCTTCGATGACGCTGCCGGCATATACAAAGGTTCCGGGCTGCTTGATAGCCGGATTCGATTCGCCCGTAATGGAAGCCTGATTGACTGCCGCATTCCCGCCGACGACTTTCCCGTCCACGCAGATCTTTTCACCCAGATGAACGGCAATCGTATCGCCTACCTTCAGTGAGTCGACAGGAACCTTTCGTTCCCGGCCATTTTCCACGAGCCATACGTCCCGCTGATCCAGCTTCAAGAGGCCCGAAATCTGGCGGCGCGCCCGCTCGGCCGCATATTCCGTCAGCATTTCCGCTCCATTGGAAAGGGCCAGCAAGGTCAGGCTCGATTCGGGCTTGCCAGCCAGGACGGACGCGGCCACAGCCGTAGCGGTCAGCGTATCGGCATTAGCCTGCTTGTCCCGGATAACGCCCATGACGCCGTTCTGGATAAACCGCCGGGCGATAAATAAGGTAAACAAGCGCCGGAACAGGAGAATGCCGTCGTAAAATTCCGGATTCGTTTTGCGTAAAATATTCATGGCGATAAAGCCGCCGACAGAAATAATCGCTTCGCGCCGGTATGCCGCTACGTCCCATTCTTTTTTATCTTCCTTAGCTTTTCCGTATTTCTGCTCAAAGGAGCGGACCAACATGCGGATAATCCGCAGATCCACCTTCCCCTGGTAGTATATGGTCAGCTTTTGCTCGTCAGACGAGGCGGCAGCCACGCCGGGAATCTGGCGCAGCTTGACGCTCAGGATAGAGCGCATGCGCAGGGGCAGCACGCTGTGAAGCGGCAGGGTACAACACGTATACATCTTATCTCCGCCCCCTCATCAGCGACGTAGCCCACCACAGCATCTGCGGTCCCGACGGGCGCTGATTCTGGCCGATCATCTTGCGCATGCCCCGCACGGCCAAAAAGAGAGACAAGAGGGAACGCAAATCAAAGACGTTGGCCGTCTTCTGCGATACGGCAGAATTCAAGAAATTCAGCGTCTCATACAGCACATCCGTATAAGCCGACGCAGCCGTTTTCGTCTGCACAGGCGCCGGCACATACGGCGGAGCCGGAACAGCGGGAAAAATACGTTCCCCTAAATAACGTTCCAACGCATCCAGAGCCCCTTCATTATCCGAGCATACCAGAATACTCCCTGTCGCCGCATTGACTTCCACGCGCCGCGCCGCCGGCAAACTGCCGAGAGCCTGCTGCAGAAGCTCGGCCAGGGGCTGATTCTGCACTAATGCGGCAGCCCGATATCGGCGTCGGCCCCGTGTAGAAGATACACAGGCAAAAGCCGGTATATTCGGTCTGACAGGCGCGGCAGGCATAGCCGGAGCCGCATAGGGAGGATTGGCAGCCTGTTTTCCCATTCCCTTGCCCCTTCCTCCGGCTGGAGAAAATCCGCCGCCGGACACCATGTTATGAATCGCCTTTCCGATAGAAGCTCCCAACATAAATCCGGAAGCATAAGACATAATCAACCTCTCCTTTCCGCATGGTTCATGATATACTGTTCCACCCGGGCCAATTCGGCATTGCTCCGCAGCGCCTGCGGCCTGTACAAAATCAGCACGGAACCGGTAACAATATTGATTTCTACCTTATCAATTTCCCTATAGCTGGCCACATAGGCATATATCTTTCCGGCCAGCTCCGCATTGCCGACCAGCTTGCGGCTGTACAAGCGGATGCGCCCCGGAAGATACGATGAAATGCGCACAGCGCGGATGATAAAATCCCATTTCGATACAGGAAGCACGTGAGTAAGCCGTCCCTTCTTATCAATGATTACCAGTGTAAAAAAGACCGTCACCGCCATGGCGACAGTCTTTTCTATAACGCTTCTTATTTTACCGCTGCTTCCTGCGCCGCAATCAAGTCTTCCAATTCTTCTTTTTGACGCTGTAATTCAGCCAAAGGCACATCGGCCGTAACCGTCCCGGCTGCCGGCTGCTGCAGGGCCAACAGCTGCTGCTCCCGTTCTGTAAGCAGTTTATACCCAAATACGCCGGCGACGACGCCAATACCTAAGCCAATCCAAAAATCGCTGTTCTGAAACATAGCCAACCTCTCCTTCGTAAATAGAAACTGATACTTATTACTCATTTATTATATATCAAATGAAGGCTGATGTAAATATTTTTGATAATAATTATTTTATTTAATATTGAAATTTGAACAAAAAAATGGAGAGTCCCTTTTGGTACTCTCCATTTCACGCATCCATTTATTTTGTCATCAAATCTTTCAAATACTTCCGGAAGGGCTCTCCCAAATCAGGACGGCGCAGGGCGTACTCGACCGTCGCCTTTAAAAAGCCCAGCTTATCGCCTACGTCGTAGCGTTTGCCTTTAAAGCAGTAAGCGTATACGGCTTCGCGCGACGCCATGGTCTGAATGGCGTCGGTCAGCTGGATTTCGCCGCCCTTGCCCGGCTCGGTGCGGGCCAGCACTTCAAAGACGTCGGGCGTAATGATGTAACGGCCCAGGACGGCCGTACGGCTCGGCGCTTCTTCGACAGACGGCTTTTCAATCATATTCGTAACCCGCAGGACATTCTTTCCTTCGACGGGAACGCCGGCTACGATTCCATAGGACGATACTTTCTCCAAGGGCACTTCCTGGCAGCCCAAAATCGTCGCGCCCAAGTCGTTATAAATGTCGATCATCTGGCGCAGAGCCGGGTTCGTTTCGTTGTATACGACGTCGTCGCCGAGAAGGACGGCAAAGGGTTCGTCGTCGATAAAGGACCGGGCGCACAAGATAGCGTCGCCTAAGCCGCGCATGTGCTTCTGCCGGATGTAGTGGATGTTGATTTCCGAAATACTGCGGACCATCTTCAGCAGCGACTCCTGCCCGTGGCTTTCCAAATGCATTTCCAGGCCCGGATTCGTATCAAAATGGTCCTCGATGGCCCGCTTGGCGTGGCCGCTGATGATCAGGATTTCTTCGATGCCGCTCTGCAGGGCTTCCTCTACAATATATTGAATTGTCGGCTTATCGACGATAGGCAGCATTTCCTTCGGCGTAGCCTTCGTCGCCGGCAAAAAACGGGTGCCGAAGCCGGCAGCCGGTATGACGGCCTTGCGAATTTTCTTCATAGCAGATCCTCCTTATTCAAACCAGCGGGACAAATCGAATTCTTCGCCGATCTGTTCCTTGATATATCCCTGCGCTAAATACAAGCCTAAGAGCGACAAGGTGGAAATGCGCAGCATCGTGCTGTCCCAAATGTCGCCCAAATCGGCCAGTACCGGCGAAATATCTTCCATGATATCCAAGGCTTCTTCGCCGCCGAAGCCGGCAGGCCGTTTTTTCGCCAGCCGCAGCAGCTGCGACTGCATGGCCCTGTCGGAAATACCGGCCAGGCGGAAGAACCGCGTCGCCATGCTTTCGTCGATCATAGCCAGCTTCACCAGGGGCGAATTGAAGGAACGGACGATATATTCCGCCGGCATGGGCGTTCCCTTCAGCACCTTGCGCAGTTCCTCTTCCGTAAAGCCGCGGTAGCGGAACAAGAGCGGATACGAATCAGCCAGGATTTCAGCAAAGTGCGTTTCCTTGCCTTCAAAGGCCGTGCAGTGGAGATAATCGAGCTGCTGGTAATAGGGCCGTTCCGTCGGGAATCCGTCGAGGAAGGGCAGTACGTACTTGTCGATGTACTGGCCGAAGGTTTCGGCGTCGACGTTGTGGGAATTGCGCGAATACAGGAACAGCAGCAGGACAGACAGTATCTTATAGTGGTTGTCCGACAGATAAGGCATGATTTTCAAGGCGTCGACGGCGACGAGATGGCGCGTCGAAACAGGCGAGCCCTGCACGATATCGGCAAAGGCCTGCAATGCCATCGCCGCGACGTAATCCTTCGGATGGGCCACGTAGGCCTTTTGCACGTTCTGCAGCGCTTCCTGGGCCAGCAGCGACGACAGGACTTTCTTTCGTTCGCCGTCGGAGTGGCAGCCGATGCGGCGGAAGGCCGCCGCCGTAATCGAAGCAGCCTGCGCTTTCATATCCTCGGTCACCATGCCGAATTGACGCAGGAAATGAGCCGTGCATTGGGACATAAAGGGCGAATCGGCTTCGGGAGCCGCTTCCCAAATAGACGGCCGGCCGGCCATTGGCGCAGCTTTCGCCGCCGAGCGGGACAGGTCGTTGCCCCAGGGGCTCTTCTGCTGCTTCGTCTCGTTGCCGGCGTCAGTATGCGTATGCTGCCGTACCGGCGGCATGACGGCCGTTTCGTCGCTTGCCGGGGCCGCGCCGGTCTGACGCACGGCATCAGACAAGCGGCCTGCGTCGAACATAACTGTTTCGTCTGCCGCAGCAGCCGTTTCTTCCTGCTTTCTGCGCAGCTCGGCCGGACTGATGACCTGCGTTTCGTCGGAGACGCTTTTGGCGGCAGCCTTGGCCGTTTCAGCCATGACTTCCTGCACGATGCGGCGTCCCGGCCGCACCGCGGCTTCGCCCTGCGATTTCGCCTCTAAATCGGCGGCTACGACGGCGGCCATATCGGCCAAGGCGGCGCGGGGAGCCTCTTCGTCTTCCCGTTCTCCCTCAGACCGTTCAGCGGCTTTGGCGCTCCGCAATGTTTCAGCCATGTCTTTCTTCTTGGCTTCTTCTTCCTTCGCCTTGTGAGCCGCAGCTTCTTCTTTATCGATTTTATCCATGGCTTCTAATATTTCTTCGCGCGACAATACCTGTGTCGCGTCGAGATGTTCCTGCTTCTTAGCCGGACGATGCGGTTCTTCGTATACGATTTTTCCGTCGCGGCGTACGGCTTCTCCCTTCGTCGTCACGAAGGCCGTTTCGTCGGGATTTTCCTGACGCTCCCGCACGGTTACGTTAGAAATGCGAGGAATGGGCGCCGTATCTTCCCTGACGGGCTGCTGCGGCTGCGCCGAGCGTCTTTTTTCCGCCTCGTCATACCCAAGGGACGACTTGCCCTGGCCTGGCCGTTCGGACACGGCGCGGCTGTGGCGGTTCTTTCCTTTTTTCTCTTCCTTTTCCGAGCTGCCGCCGGAAAATAAAATATAGCATACTACAAAAAAGACAACTGCAATGCCAGCTACAATAGCATATGGTAACAAATTTGCCATATCAACCTCTCCTCTATCTTGCTCTATCAAATATCTTTCCCTATTGTATCATACTGCATCTATTTTAGCACTAGCCTATTTAGGTTGAAGCCCCATGAATTTAGGAAGCTATCGCCGTTGGACAAAGACCGCCGGGAACGGTATACTATGGGTATACTGCGCAAAGGAGGCGGGCCGTCATGCCCCATGAAATAAACCATTCGTACAAAGCCGTCATCTTCGATATGGACGGCACGGTTCTCGATACGTTGTCCGAGCTGACTCATAGTCTAAATCATATATTCAGGCTCCACCAGATGCCGGAGCTCCCTCCGCAGGAGGTGCGCCTCTGCCTGGGCTACGGCTATACGGGATTGATCGAGCGGGCCGCTCCGTCCGTGCCGGCCGACGAGCAGGCCCTGTTAGCGGAAGAGTTCAAGCAATATTACAGCGCCCACTGCCAAGGCAATACCCGTCCCTACGACGGCGTCGCAGACATGCTGGCAGCGCTGCGGAACGGCGGATACAAGACGGCCATCGTTTCCAACAAAGGACAAGGCGCCGTATCGCTCCTCCACGACGAGTTCTTCCGCCAGCTCGTCGATTTCTCCATAGGCGAATCGCCGCAGTACCGCAAAAAACCTGCGCCGGACATGATAGAAAAAGCCCTGCACCTCTTGAACTGCCGGCCCGAGCAGGCCGTCTACGTCGGCGATTCGGAAGTAGATAAGGAAACGGCGGACAACGCCGGCCTGACGTCGGTCCTCGTCACCTGGGGCTTTCGGGATTCGTCCTTTTTAGAAAGCCTTCATCCTGATTACCTCGTCCATTCCTGTCAAGAACTGACCCACCTATTTCTCCCCAACGACTAAAAACCGACCCTTCAAAGTGAAGCCTGAAACGCTGACTTGGAAGGGTCGGTTTATTTTAGTTTCCTTTTTTTTAATTCATCACGTCGTTTTCCACGTAAGCGATGGCGTTGGACGTCGCCTGGTCTACGAGGGGCGAATAGCTGATATTGTCGTGACGGCGGCCGCGGCGGTCCACGTCGTAGCCTTCGCCGTCACCGCTGCGATTTTCCTGCACATGGACGGCCTTTCCCGGAGCGGCCAGGGTTTCAATGCGGATAACGCCTGCTCCCACCCGCTCGGTCAATGCCTTGAGGGTCTGCTCGCTCACCGGGCGGCGGACCGTAACGACGACCTGCTCGTTGACGTAATCAGGAATGGAGCCGACGTAGATCTGTACGCCTTCCGTCCGCACGATCGTATTAACGGCGCTGTTCAGAATGCGGTCGTAGTCGCTCCGGCTCAAGCGGACGCGGCGAATAGACACGGCGTCGGCGCGAGTCACTTCATGCTCAATGCGGTCTTCCAAATACCGGCCTGGGCTGCCTTTTATACCTAATACGAGGGTGTTGCCTTCCCAGTACATCGTCCCATACCGGAAATAGGCCACGGCCGAGCCGTATTCGGCGTTGAGGCATTTCATGACCTGCATTTCCACCTGCACGTGGGATACGTAGTCTTCGTCCGAATGGAGCAGGCGGTATATGACCTCGGCCGCTTCCATGCGGGTAATGCCGTCTTTCGGACGGAAATAGTTATCGTCGGGCACCATGATATTCTTGCTGTGCAGCACCTGAACGGCCGTCAGCTCAGCCGGCGATACGTCGCTTTCATCGGCGTATGCTTCCACTTCACCGTCGGCGTCCGCCAGGCGGCAGTACTGCAGATACCGGTACAGGACGCCGGCAAATTCTTCCCGCGTCACTTCTTTATCCGGCTGGAACGAGCCGTCTTCATAGCCCGTCAAAATGCCCTGGGCCGCTACGGCCGCCATGGCGTCGGCAGCCCGTCCTGGCTGGACGTCCTTAAACTCCGGATTCGCTAACGGCATATTGGCAGCAGCGTTGTAAATGAGCTGGGCCAAATCGCCGCGAGTCAACACGGTATTCGGATGAAACTGATCGCCCGTAACGAAGGTCAGGCACTGCGTATCGTACAAGTAGTCGACGGCAGCCCGCTGGGGCAATGCGTTCAAGTCCGTATACGGCGCTTCTGCCGAAGCAGCGCCTGCGGATAGTATAGCGGCGGTGCCTAAAACCGCCGCCAAGGCTCTATATTTCATGCAAATGTCTCCTTTTGCGACAATATTTACTGAACTACGATGCGCAGCGCACCGCCGAGGGCGTCGTCCAGGTTGGCCCGCGTTTCTTCCGAAATGGACTGTACGGTGAGGACGACTTTTTCATTGAGATAGTCGACGTCGGTCTTGACGACGGCATCTGTAGCTTCCGTAGCTCTGTATACTTCTTCGGCTTTGGACATCATCTTCTTATAGTCGTCATAGCTGTATTTAGCCGTCTGTACGTATACGACATTTTTCGGTATCGTCTTATCCGCCGCCAGGACGCTTTCCAGTTCGTCCTTATTCTTCTGCGTCTTCACGCCGATGTGGAGGGTATCGCCCTGCCAGTACATAATGCCGTCGCCGGCAAATTTCTTAATCGAACCATAGGCCTCTGTAATATCCTTAAATACTTTCGTTTCCAGGGACGCTTCCTCCGGCGTTGCTTCCGGCGCCGCCGCCTGAGCCGAATCGGCAGTCATGACGATGCGGTACAATACGTTGACCGCTTCGCCGCGGGTGACGTATTCCCTCGGATTGAAGATGTTGTTGGAGCCCGTCATGTAGCCTGCCGCGCCCATCGCGTTGACGGCTTCCTTAGCCCACGGAGAAATCTTGGCTTCGTCGGCGAAGGGGACGGTCTGCTCGCCCGTCGTAGCCATGCCTTTATAGCTCATGTAATTGTAGGCGATAACGGCGAACTCTTCCCGCGTGATTTTCTGAGTCGGCCGGAAGGTGCCGTTGCTGTAGCCGCTCATAATCTGCTTATCGACAAGAGAAGAAATGGCCCGTTCAGACCAGCGGCCCTTGACGTCCTTAAAGTCCGTCGTCACCGCCGCCGAATCTTCGCCGATCATGTTGTTGATAATCGCCGCGATGCCTTCGCGGGTAATATCCTCATTCGGGCGGAATTTTCCGTTTGTGCCGCTGACATAATGGCGGTCATAGAAATACTGTACGGCCGCTTTTCCCCAGTAATTGTCGATGTCCGTCAGCTGCGACGCATTATTCGCCGCAAAGGCGGCCGTGCTGAGGCCGGCAGCCAAGGCAGCTGTTATGAAAACTTTCGCATATTTTCTCATCGTGCATCTCTCCTGTCCATACTATATAGTTCACAGCATCGCTGTATACGTTATTCTCATATCTTTTTTATTTTATCACACTCAAAACGAATAGGGAATAGGCCGTCCTTGGCCAATCAGTATTCCCGGAAGGCCTCTTTGATCTCCTGGATATTCCTCGTTTTGAGCAGGGCCAGCTGCAGCAGGATTTTTGCCTTCTGCGGCGTCAGCGTATCGGCGCAGATCGTGCCCTCGTATTCAGCGATAGGTGTAACGGCCCCGCCCAGGGTCCGGCTGGCCCGCACGACGACGAGGCCCTCTTTCATTGCTTTCTGCAGGGACTGCCATACGGCTCCGGGCATGCGGCCGTGGCCAAAGCCGGCCAGCACGAGGCCGCAGACACCCTGCGGGACGAGGGATTCTATCCAGCGTTCCATGCCGACATAGGCGTAGGCAACAACGACGGTCGGCAGGGCGGCACAGCCGCTGCAGGACAAGCCGGACTCATAGGTATGGCGGCGCAGCGGGGCTTGATAAAACATGGGCATTCCGTCCTGCATCAGTCCTATATAGCCGAGCTGACGGCTTTTAAAGGTGTCGACGTGAGTCGTATCGGTCTTTTCTACAAACCGGGCGCTGCAAATCGTCCCGTTCATGACGATGACGACGCCGTAACGGCCCGTTTCGGCCTGGGCCGCCGCCTGCACGGCTTCCAGCAGATTTAAGGGACCGTCGGCGCTGATAGCCGTCGCCGGACGCATGGAGCCGACGAAGACGACGGGCTTTTCCGTATGGACGGCCAGATTCAGAAAATACGCCGTTTCTTCCATCGTATCGGTGCCGTGGGTAACGACGATACCGTCTACGTCGTCCCTGCCGGCCAGCTCCTGCACCCGGGCGGCCAAGGCCAGCCACAGCCCTTCGCTCATATCAGAGCTGTCTATGCTGCAGAATTGCTCGCCCCGAATCCGGGCATACTGATGAACGGCGGGCACAGCCTGCAGCACCTCGTCTATCGTCGCCGCTCCGGCAGTGTATCCTGTCAAATCTTCTTCTGTCGCCGCCTTTCCGGCAATTGTCCCGCCGCAGGCTACGATGTATATATTAGGCAAAGCCATACATAATTTCCTCCAATCGTCTTTATATGAAAAAAGACCGGCATCGCACAGACGCCCAGTCTTTTTCCATGATTCAGTGTATTTCCGCAAGCCGGCTACCTCACGGGAACAGCCAGCGCTTCATCCAGCCATTGCACGGCGTCGCCCATCATATTCGTCGTCACGAAATGGCCCAGGCCGTCGTACGTCCCGTAACGGCTGATAACCTGGCTGTCTTTCGCCAGCTTCTCCATATACAGCTCCTGAGCCTTATTGTCGACGACGTCGTCGGCGCCGCCGTTAAGAGCCAGGACGGAGCGGCCGGCCAGCTTATGCGTATAGGCGTAGGGGTCCATGGCCTGAATCTGCATGGCCAGCACGCGGTAGCTTCTCGGCTTTTCGATGTGGAGCGCCGCCCGGAACCGGCGGTCCGATTCATCCCACCAGCCGGAGCCGTTCAGGGCTACGGCCGTACGGAATTCGGTATAGTGAGTCATGACGCCCAAGGCCGTAAAGGCCCCCATAGAATGGCCCATGACGGCGCACGGCACATGCCGCCGCCACTTGCGTATGTACTTGATGATCGACGGCGCTTCGCGGATGTTTTGAAAAATCGTCTGCCAAAATTCACCGTACGACGCAGGGCTGTTGTAGTCGATGGGGCCGCGCTCGCCGTGGTTTACGGCTTCGGGAATGAGCACGTCGTATCCGTAAGCTGCCAGTAGATGGCCGCGGACGGACTGATATTCCTTCTGCGACGTCCAGCCGTGATAAAACAGCACGACGCCTTTCGGCATATCGCCGCAGGTGATCTGCAGGGCCGGAATGCCGTCTATATTAATTCGAGTTTCTCGTATCATATCCTATCCTCACTTTATCTCATTATGTCCGATGGAGGACCTTAGCGCCGGTTGCGGCGGCGGGCCAATGGCGGCTGCAGCAGCTCTTCCCATACGAGGCCGGCGTAAAGATCCCGTGCTTCGGGCGTCAGGCCGCTCCACGGTTCTGTTTTTGTCTTGGCCAGCCGAACCGGCGCAGCCGATTTGGGCTGAGGCGGCAGCGACGCGGCGTATGCCGCCAGCTGTGCCGCAGCGGCAGGAATGGCGGCAGCTGGTTCTTCTGCCGGCGCCTTGACCTTTCGCGACCGTATAGGAACGCGGCGCGGCGCCGTTCGGACCGGTTCCGGTTCTTTCTTAGCCGGCGCAGGCGGCTGCGGTTTCTCTGCCGGCGGGGTCTGACGCTTCGGATAACGCCGCTTTTTACGCATGGCGTCGGGCAGAGAAAACAGGATAATCATAATAATGGGTATGACGTAATTTAAGAGGCTGCCGTCGAATATATCCATGGTATCACCTGCTTATTCTTCCGCCTCAGACGTAAATCCGCCTTTATGGCCTTCGTCCTTCGCCGGCGCCGGCTTCGCCTTGGGGATGCCGGCCTGGGCCACAGCCGAGCGCATTTCCGTATCAGCCATGATATTTTTCATATTATAGTAGTCCATCACGCCAAGCGTTCCGTCCCGCAGGGCCTGAGCCAAGGCCAAGGGAACTTCCGCCTGTGCTTCGACAACTTTGGCCTGCATTTCCTGAGTATAAGCCTGCATTTCCTGTTCCTTCGCTACAGCCATGGCCCGCCGTTCTTCCGCTTTGGCCTGGGCGATCTGCTTATCCGCTTCCGCCTGGTCCGTCTGGAGGCGCGCGCCGATGTTGCGGCCTACGTCGACATCGGCAATATCGATAGACAGGATTTCAAAGGCCGTACCGGCGTCGAGGCCTTTGTTCAGCACGGTCTTGGAAATTTCATCGGGATTTTCCAGCACCTGTGAATGGTCGCTGGCCGAGCCGACGCTGGTAACGATGCCTTCGCCGACGCGGGCGATGACCGTCGCTTCGCCGGCGCCGCCAACGAGGCGGTCGATATTGGCCCGGACCGTCACGCGGGCCCGTACTTTCAGCTCGATGCCGTTTTGGGCGACAGCCGAAATAAAGGGCGTTTCAATGACCTTGGGGTTGACGCTCATCTGCACGGCTTCCAGTACGTCGCGGCCGGCCAAATCGATGGCGCAGGCCCGTTCAAAGGTCAGGGCCATCGTAGCCCGGTGCGCCGCAATGAGGGCGTCGACGACGCGGTCTACGTCGCCGCCGGCCAGATAATGGGCTTCCAGCTGGTTGGCATTGACGTTGAGGCCCGCTTTATTCGCCTTGACCAGCGGCAGGATAATCTTCGACGGCACGACGCGGCGCAGGCGCATGCCGATGAGATTGACGATGCCGACGGACACGCCGGCAGCCATGGCCGAAATCCACAAGCCGATGGGCACGAAGTGCAGAAACAGGGATATGGCCACAATGGCTATGACGATGACGATAATCGGTACGGCAAGAACTGATAATATGGACATAAGGTACCTCCTTTACTCGCTGCGTTTGGGAACCGGCTCGACGACGACGCGCGTTCCTTCTACTTCTACGACGCGCACTTCTACGTCCCTCTCGATGAACGAGCCTGCCGATACGGCGTCGACTCGCTCCTTGCCGATGCGGATGGTGCCGGCCGGCCGTAAAATAGTAATGGTTTTTCCCCGCTGATACAGGTACTTGCTCTTATCAGACTGGGACGAATAGCCTTTCTCCTTCGTCGACTGCGTCGTCAGCATGAACTTCGCCGCCAGCCGGCTCTTCGGCAGACGCTTGCCGACAAAATAAAACAAAACTAAAGACAAGACGGTTCCGCCGGCTAAAATGTAGACGGAATCTATAGTCGCCCCCAGCGTATAAAATAAGCTGCCGAAGAGCAGCAGCACGCCCAGGACGCCGAAAATCCCCATGCCGGGAGACAGGATTTCCATCCCGACGAAGAACAGGCTGCCGATAAACGCGCCTAAGACGATCAGGCTGTCGCCCAGGGAATCCTCGCCGGATAAGAACAGCAGGCCGCCTAAGACGATGGCCGTGATGATGCCTACGCCGATGCCGGCCGTCTTGATTTCTACGAAAATCGCCATCAGGATGAGGGCGATGACGACCATGCGGACGTACTCGTTCTGCAGGATGCCGATGATGCTGTCCTTCCAGCTCTTTTCTTCATACTGCACCGATGCGTCGCCCAAGCTGAACAGCTTCAGCGCTTCTTCCGGCGAATTGGCCGTCCCTTCAGAAATGCCGAGCTCCTTGGCCTGCATATCCGACAAGGACAATATCTCGCCGGGCTCGGCGTAGTCGGGATAGCCATGGGTCTTGTCAACCATGGCTTCAGCTACGCGGGGATTGTGGCCCATGTGGGAAGCTGTCGCGCTGAATTCCGATTTCATAGCGGCGATATTTTTCTCCGTATTGGGAATCGGCTCGGCTGCACCGATGCTGCTTCCCGGAGCCATGACGATGTGGCGGCACGATAAGGCGATGAGGGCGCCTGCCGACCAGGCCCGCGACTTGACGAAAGCGATCGTCGGCAAAGATGTGCTCCGCAGCATATCCCGTATTTTGAGGGCGCTGTCCGCCCTGCCGCCCATGGTGTCGATAGACACGACGACGGCCGTATCGCCCGACTCTTCTGCCAGTTCCAGGCCACGCCGCACGAGAGCGGCCTGGCTCCCGTCGATTTCACCGGAAATGACGATAGCCCGCACCGAATCGGCCGCCTGAACGGACGGCAGCGCAGCCGCCGAACATATAATAAACCATCCAAGAACAACTAAACAAATGCGCCGCACTGCACTCATAGGCACCTCCTTTGGTCACTCCTCGCCTTCCGGCGCGTCGACGCACCGGAAATATCCGGCCTGCCGCAGCGTATGCAGCTCTTCCTGCGACAGCGAATGGGCCGCCTGCTTTTCCAATTCCTCTATCGGCTTGGCTTCCATCGCGCGAACGCGCTCCGCCACGGCCTCGTATACGGCGGCCGGCTTATTTTCCTTCATCCATTCCAGCATATGGTCCAGCCACTTCCGGCACGACCACGACTCGTCGCCGTGATTATGGCCGCGCAGGATCTGTACCTGTTCCTTTTCCGGAATTTGAGATAAAAACCAGTTCCATTTTTCCCGAGCAATCACATAGCGGTACATGGCGTCCACATCGCGCAGATGCCGTTCATGCAACTCTAATGTATATCTCGACCAAAATAAACTGAGCGTCATAAGGACTACCTCCACTTACTAAAGTATATTTGCCTTATTTATTATACGTTTCCACACTCGGCAGGTAAATACCTTCTTTTTCAAAAAAATTTCCCGCCGAAATGCATATACTATATGTATCAGCATATGATCCTTATTATACTAAATATACAACTTGTATCGCAAAATATTTTTATAAAAAAATAAGGCTTGCCGATCGAAAATCGGTAAACCTTATTTTCTATTTCTTTAAACTCTTGTCAGCCGGAATGATTCATTTCATCCAGGGACAAGGAAAAACTCGGCGCGTAGTCGGCCAAGAACATATCGACTTCCGGCATGCCCAGCTGTTCCAGCCGTGCCTTCAGCGACGAGAAGGCCTCGGCAAACTCGCGGTTTCCCGCCGCCAGTTCCTGCCGGCATTTCAAATACGCGCTCAGCGTATCGGCCGCCTTGACGAAGGGCCACGCCGGATCCTCCTCGGCGCTGCAGATGAGCGGCTTGTAATGGGCCTGCAGTTCCTCCGGCAGCGTCTGAACCAGCTTTTCCTGGGCCATGGCCTCTACGTCGCCGTAGGTACGGCGCATCTTTTCGTTGAAATATTTCACCGGCGTCGGCATATCTCCCGTAAAGATTTCCGCTGCGTCATGATACAGAGCCAACACGGCCGCCTGCTTCGGGTCCGTCCGGCCGCCGAAATGCAGGTTGCTGAGAAGGCAGAGATGATAGGCAATCATAGCCGTCTGCAGCGTATGCTCCTGGATGTTTTCTTCCTGCGTGTTGTGCATCAGGCTCCAGCGGCGAATGAATTTCATCCGCGCCAGGAGCGCAAAGAAATGGCTCATGACGGCCTCTTATTTCCGGTTCAGGCCCATAGCGCGGACGACTTTTTCGTACGTTTCGCTGGCCTTGGCATGGGCTTTCGCCGCGCCTTTGTCGAGAATTTCGTCCAGTTCCGGGTCGTTGACCAGCTGGGCGTAGCGGGCCTGAATCGGCTCGAGGGCGGCGATTACGGCTTCGGCCACGTCTTTCTTGAACGCGCCGTAGCCCTTGCCGGCATACGCTGCTTCGACTTCTTCATGAGTATGATCCGTCACGGCCGAGAAAATTTCAATCAGGTTGGAAATGCCCGGCTTGTTTTCCCTGTCGTAGTGGACGGAGTTTTCGCTGTCCGTCTGGGCCCGCTTGATTTTCTTTTCAATGGCCTTCGGTTCATCGAGCAGATAAATCGTCGCCGTCGTATTGTCGTCGGACTTGCTCATCTTCTTCGTCGGTTCCTGGAGGCTCATGACGCGCGTGCCGTCGTGTCCCAGGTAAATATCGGGAATCGTAAATACTTCGCCGTACAGGCGATTGAAACGCTGCGCCAGGTCGCGGGTAATTTCCATATGCTGCTTCTGGTCATCGCCGACGGGTACGTAATTGGTCTGATACAAGAGAATATCCGCAGCCATGAGAGGCGGGTAGACGAGCAGGCCGGCAGGAATCGAATCGCCCCGCTTCGCCGCCTTATCCTTGTACTGGGTCATGCGTTCCAGCTCGCCTACGTAAGACTGGGTCATCATAATCCAGCCCAGCAGGGCGTGTTCCGGCACTTCGGACTGTACGAACAGCGTAGATTTTTCCGGGTCGAGGCCCGATGCGATGTAAATAGCCGCCAGAGCCCGCGTCCGTTCATGGAGAAGCTTCGGGTCCTGGGGCACCGTAATGGCGTGCTGGTTGACGACGCAGTAATAGCATTCGTTGCCGTCCTGCATCTTCGAAAAATTGCGCAGGGCGCCTAAATAATTTCCCAATGTAAGATTGCCGCTCGGCTGAATGCCGGAAAAAATAATCGACATAGTATCATCCTCCTCAAATTCAACACATTGCTATGCTATAAAAAAAATCCTTCCATCCCTCTATGATAGGGACGAAAGGAAAGACATTTCCGCGGTACCACCCTGGTTGGCAAGCTGCCCGGCTCATACGCGCACGTTTCATGCGCTCTTCCTCATAACGGCGGAAGTCCCGGCGGCGCCTACTCGTCGTTCAGACCGCATCTCCCGGGCCCATTCCCGCCTGCGTCCTCATGCCGGCCTTCCACTGCCGCCGGCTCGCTGCAAAGGGTGCCGCAAGGGTACTTACTCCCGTTCATCGACATTCTCTATTACGTTCAATATTGTATATCCTGCACATCCCCTTGTCAAGCGCCGCAGCAGCACCGATTTAAGGGCATGCCATGCCTCCATCGTATTTCTTGCCATAAAAGGCAAGCATTAGACATGATCAGATTTAAAACCTATAATGTAATTAGTAAGAATACCTTATGTTAAAGGTCTTGACTTAAAGCAAACTCCATGTGATATGATAAAGTTCATCTCAGGATATACACCGCAAGGAGGGCTGCAAATGAATAAAAAGAAACTGTTGAAACGAATTGTTCCCGTATTGCTCATCGCCTGCGCCGCCGCGTACGCCTTCATTCCCGGCGTCAAGACGGCAGCCCAGCAGAGCCTTCGGACAACGAAGTCCCTGGCCGCTCATTACGAGCTCACCAGCAATGTAGACGCCATGAACATACGCCAGGTCATTACGAAAAACAGCGAGACGTCGCGGACCATCATGTGGCAGTCGGCAATGGCCGAAGACGATGCTGTCGTAGAATATCATGAGCAGGGACAGGACGAGGTCTACGCTGTCGCGGCGACGAGCGAAGCCTTTACGGACGACGGCGTAACGACGTATATCCATAAAGCAACGCTGACGGAGCTGTCGCCCGGCACAGCCTACGAATACCGCGTCGGCTACGGCCAAAAGCGAAGCGCCTGGATTCGCCTGCACACGGCAGAAGGAAACGAATTTAAAGCCCTGATATTTCCCGACTCGCAATCCAGCGATTACAGCGTATGGGCCGCCACGCTGGACCCGGCCTGGCAGGCTCATCCCGACGCCCAATTCGCCATCTCTATGGGCGACCTCGTCGACAACGGCCAGGATCATTACCAGTGGAATGCCTGGTTCGACGCTGCGGAGGATATGATCAGCAAGATCCCCATCGCGCCCGCCATGGGAAATCACGAAACGTACAACCGCGACTGGAAGATCCGCATGCCCGAAGCCTATCTCCGCCTGTTCGCCCTGCCGGCCAACGCGCCTGAGCCGTATCGGAACCAATTTTATTCCTTTGATTACGGCGACGTCCACTTCGTCGTCCTCAACACGCAGATTTCCGAAATGGCTCAGTTCCAGCCCAAGCTGCTGGAAGATGAAATGGCCTGGTTCCGCCAGGACATGGCCCGCACGACAAAGAAATGGAAAGTCGTCGTCATGCACAAGGATGTCCTGCAGTACGGGTTCCAAAACCGCCCGCAGCCCCGCGAAGAAGGCTTTTCCGAAGAAGGCCGCCAATGGATGCCCCTCTTTGACGAATACGGCGTCGACGTCGTATTATCAGCCCATCTCCACAGCTATCGCGACCGCGGCCATATCCGCAACTTCCAGCGCGATGCTTCAGGTCCGCTGTACATCCTGACGGGCGTAGCCGGCAGTGTCCAATATCCCGGCCTATGGAAAAACCATTCCCTGGACGAATACGCAGCGCCTCAGCCGGAAACGGAAAACTACCTGGTCATGGAAGCCTCCGACGCTGCCCTTACCTTTACGGGGTACCTGCCTTCCGGAGAGGAACTCCATACCGTCTCCATCCAAAAATAATATATATCGGTCTGCACAGCCCTTCCCCAACAGCATACTCGGGGAAGGGCTTTTTTATCGGCGCGGCATAGCATACTGGCAGCGCCGATAGTCTGCGTTCTTCCCTTTGAGAAACAAAAAACATCCCGCCTGACGAAAGAGCAGACGGGATGCATACGAATAGAATATTTACTTATTTCAAGACGGAAACGCAGCGTGCGCACAGCGTCGGATGTTCGGCATCAGCGCCGACGGTTTCACTGTGAATCCAGCAGCGTTCGCATTTTTCATGAGTCGACGGAGCGACGACGACCTTCATATCGCCATGGTCTTCGCCGGAAACGGCTTCAGCCGGGGCCGCTTCGTTCAGCAAGGAAACTTCGCTGACGATGAGCAGCGTCGCCAGCTGGTCTTTCCACTGGCTGAGGAAGTCGTAGTCTTCGCCGGAGGCGTAAATCGCAACGGCAGCGTCCAGGGCATGGCCGATCTTCTTATCCTGACGAGCGCCTTCAAGGATACGCGTCAAATCGCGGCGGTACGACAGCAGCGTATTCCAGCGAGCTTCCAAATCGGCGTTCAAATATTCCGGATGAGCTTTCGGCCAATCCGTCAGAAGAACGCTTTCTTCCTTGCCGGGAATCTGCGGCATGTTCTGCCAAACTTCTTCTGCCGTGAAGGACAATACGGGCGAAATGATCTTGACCAGCGTATCGAGAATCTGGTACATTGCCGTCTGGGCGCTGCGGCGGACCTGCGAGTCGGCCTTTTCCGTGTACAGGCGATCTTTGATGACGTCGAGGTACATAGCGCTCAAGTCGACGGTGCAGAAGTTGTGAATCGCATGGTACATGACGTGGAACTGGTAGTTTTCATAGGCTTCCGTAACCGTTTCATATACTTGTTCCAGACGCATAAGAGCCCATTTATCGAGTTCGGTCATATCGGCATAAGCGACGGCGTCCGTTTCCGGATTGAAGTCGCTGAGGTTGCCCAAAAGATAGCGGAAGGTGTTGCGGATCTTGCGGTATACGTCAGACAGCTGCTTCAAAATCTTCGGGGACAGGCGGATATCGCCCTGGTAGTCGGCCGAGGATACCCACAGGCGCATGACGTCGGCGCCGTACTGTTCGATGACTTCCTGCGGAGCTACCGTATTGCCGACGGATTTACTCATCTTGCGGCCTTCGCCGTCGACGGTAAAGCCGTGAGTCAGTACGGATTTATACGGAGCGCAGCCATTGACGGCCACGGACGTCAGCAGGGACGAGTTAAACCAGCCGCGGTGCTGGTCCGAGCCTTCCAGGTACATTTCGCAGGGATAATCCAATTCCGGATCGTTGCAGAGAACGCCCTGATGGGTGCAGCCGCTGTCGAACCATACGTCCATGATGTCGCTTTCCTTCTGGAAATGGGTGCCGCCGCAGTGGGGGCACGTAAAGCCTTCGGGCAGCAGTTCCTTTTCATCGTGCATCCACCACGTATCGGAGCCTTCTTCGGCAAACATCGTCTGCAAATGAGCGATCGTTTCGTCGTTGATGATGTGTTCGCCGCAGTCCTTGCAGTAGAAAATAGGAATCGGAACGCCCCATACGCGCTGACGGGAAATACACCAGTCGCCGCGGTCGTGAATCATGTTGTAAATGCGGTCGTGACCCCAGCCAGGAATCCACTGTACCTGGTCAATCGCTTCCAGCGCTTTCTGACGATAGCCGTCGACAGAGGAGAACCACTGTTCCGTCGCGCGGTAGATAATCGGGTTCTTGCAGCGCCAGCAATGGGGATACTGATGGCGGAAGGTGCTCTTGGCGAAGAGTGCTCCCATTTCAGCCAGCCGCTTGATGATAGGCACGTTCATATCGAAGACAAACTTGCCTTCATAATCGGGAACCTTATCTGTATAGCAGCCGTTGGAGCCGACGGTGCCGATCGGCTTGACACCCCAGGATGCATATTTCACGCAGACGTCAAAGTCGTCCTGGCCGTGGTCCGGAGCCGTATGGACGAGGCCCGTGCCGGCGTCGAGCGTAACGTGGTCGCCGAGAAGGACGGGAACCTTGCGGTCTGCGTAGAAGGGATGCTGGAAGACGAGGCCTTCGATCTGCTTGCCCGTCATGACCTCAGGCAATACTTCGTAGTCTTCTGCCTTGCCGGCCTTCATCGTCGCTTCGACGAGTTCCTTAGCCATGAGCAGGTATTCTTCGCCGATTTTGACCCATACGTATTCAAAGTTTTCATTGGCGCAAATGGCCATGTTGGCCGGAATCGTCCAAGGTGTCGTCGTCCAAATCAAGGCGAATACCTTATCCGGATCGGCACCCTTCGGCATGTGGCAATTCAAGTCAACAGCCTGGAATTTTACATAGATGGAGAAGGATTTGTCGTCCTTGTATTCGATTTCAGCTTCAGCCAGGGCCGTTTCACAGTGCGGGCACCAGTAAACGGTTTTGAGGCCTTTGTAAATATAGCCCTTCTTGGCCATTTTGCCGAATACGCCGATCTGAGCCACTTCGACCTGCTTATGAAGCGTCAGGTAGGGATGATCCCAATCGCCGAGAACGCCGAAGCGGATGAAGTCCTGCTTCTGTTCTTCTACGCGTTCCAAGGCATAATCGCGGCATTTCGCCCGCAAATCGAGGGCAGACATTTCATGGCGGTTCAGGCCCGTATCCTTAATGACGGCGTGTTCAATCGGCAGGCCGTGCGTATCCCAGCCGGGAATATACTTCGTATAATAGCCCTGCTGCGTCTTATATTTTAAAATAATATCCTTTAATACTTTATTTAAAGCATGGCCGATATGGAGCTTGCCGTTTGCATACGGAGGGCCGTCGTGCAGAATAAATTTCGGCGCGCCGTCGCGCTTCTGCAGCCGTTTTTCATAAATCTTGTGTTCTTGCCAGAATTTTAAAAAGTCCGGTTCCCGTTTCGGCAGATTGCCGCGCATGGGGAAATCCGTTTTTGGCAGATGTAAGGTCTTGCCGTAGTCCATTGTGTTTCCTCCTCATTCAGTAAAAAAAATAACGCCTCCATCCCTAAGGGACGAAGACGTAATCACCGTGGTACCACCCTATTGACTGCAGTGCAGCCACTCTATGCCCGTAACGGAGCTACCCGTCGGCTGGTTCACAGCCGAAGCTTCCAAGTGATCCGCCTGCATACCGTCTTTCCCGGGCTCACACTCTTCCCGGTTCGCTGTAAAGACCTCCGATGCAGGCCGTCTTGTTCATCGCATTTTAATATACATAAACTTGTATATAGCCGTATTTTAATAGTTTATATGATATTTGTCAAGACGTTTCAAAGATGAACCCGAAACGAAGGGCTCCTACATGCGCATCCCGGCCGCTGTGCGGCAAAAAAAAATAAACCTTACTATGAACTAGTAAGGTTTACGTGTGTGGTGGGCGGTAATGGATTCGAACCATCGACCCCCTCGATGTCAACGAGATACTCTAACCAACTGAGCTAACCGCCCTCAACAGTGCCGCTCCATGCGACTTGTTTATTATACGGCAAAATCAGCGAATTTGTCAATAGTAATTTTATAACTTTTTCACGCTGCCATCAACTTTTTTCCCTTCCTACCATCGATGCAGGAACCATGGTGAATAGGCACCAAAAAGGAATTTCCATCGAGGCCTATTCTGCCAATCCAAACGGGAATATCAATACGGACCAGCCTTCTGAGCGCAGCAACTCGCAACCCAAGGCTTTCGCCCAATACGTCACGGTTCCATCCCTCTTTCCACCATATAAGCCAACGATCTTTCATCGGGCAGCCCTGCGACTCTGTCGGAAATGGCTCCGCCTTTGCGGATCATGACGCACTGCGGGACTTCATATACGTTATAGTCGTCGGCGACAGACAAGGCGCCCGTATAAAAGGGCATGGCATAGGCATGCTGCAAATAAAAGGAGCGGGCTTCTTCTGCCGTGCTGCCGAAAGAAAGGGCGACGACATGGATATCATCGCCGTACCTTCGGTATATATTTTCCAGCACAGGCATTCCCTCTTTGCTGTCGTCGCTCCAGGGCATCCAGAAATAGATGAGCACGGGCTTGTCGTTATATAAATCTCGTATTTCTGTATCTTGCCCGTCCATGGCGCGGATATGGCCGTTATGAGCCAAGATTTCCGTATCGGCTATCATGGCTTCTTCCGCTGCTTTTTCATAGGCCTCCAGCGTCGCCTCTTTCTCCGTCCCCATCCAGAAAGAGACAAAATACGCCGCACAAGCGACGGCGAGGGCCGCGATGATTTTATTTTTTATACCGGCACGTGTTTTATTCATGACATCACCTTATCGTATTTTTTTCAGTATATCATACCCCGTCAAGGACAGCGAATTTCCATCCGTCTCTTGACTTATAGTAAACTCCATACTGTATAGTAAGGGTACTAGGAGGGAATCTATCATGAAAATCAAAGAAGTAAGCGAGCAATACGACATTACGCCGGACACGCTGCGGTATTACGAACGCATCGGCCTGATCCGCAACGTCCCGCGCGATAAAAACGGCATCCGCAATTATTCAGAGGAAAACTGCAATACCATCGCCTTTATTAAATGCATGCGTTCGGGCAACGTATCCATCGAAGGCCTGACGGAGTACATCGAGCTGTACAACCAGGGCAGCCGCGAGACCTATGAGGCGAGAAAGGCCATCCTCGTCCGCGAACGGGACCGTCTCAAAGAGCGGATGAGCGCCATGCAGGAAGCCTTGGCGTATTTAAATCGAAAAATAGCGACGTACGACCGCTGGAGCAAGTGACAAACTCCAGAGCCGACGGAGCAGGTGCTTTTTACAAAAAAAATGGCGTACACCTCATGGGTTACGCCATTTTTGATTGCATAGGTTTTAGAGTAGTTATTATGAAAATGATTAACGTTTGGAGAACTGAGAAGCCTTGCGGGCTTTCTTCAAGCCGTATTTCCGACGTTCTTTTTCACGAGGATCGCGAGTCAGGAGACCAGCCTTTTTCAAGGACTGACGGAAATCCTGGTCGACTTCCAACAGCGCGCGGCTGATGCCGTGACGGATTGCGCCGGCCTGGCCGGACGGTCCGCCGCCCTTTACGTCAGCGATGACGTCGTACTGTTCCGTTACGCCAGTCAGTACGAGGGGCTGTCTAATGATCAATTCCAGCGTTTTACGGCCGAAATATTCGTTCAAATCTTTTTTATTAACTGTGATTTTGCCTTGACCCGGAACCAGACGAACTCTGGCAACGGAGGTCTTTCTACGGCCAGTGCCGTAGTACTGTGCTACTGCCATGAAATCTTCCTCCCGGTATGATTAACGAATGTTTAAATTCAGAACTTCAGGTTTCTGAGCCTGATGCGGATGTTCTGCACCAGCGTACACATTGAGCTTGCGGTACATCTGTTCGCCTAATTTGTTTTTCGGCAGCATACCGCGGATAGCCATTTCTACGACCCGTTCCGGACGGTTTTCGAGCATGTGGCCGAGCTGCGTGAATTTAGCTCCGCCGGGATAACCGGAATGACGGAAATATGTTTTCTGAACCAATTTTTTGCCAGTTACTTTTACTTTTGCTGCGTTGACTACGATAACATAGTCGCCTGTATCTACATGCGGGGTAAATGTAGGTTTATGTTTTCCCCGAAGAACTTTGGCTACTTCGGCAGCAAGACGTCCTAATGTCTGGCCTTCAGCGTCAACAACAAACCATTTGCGTTCGATGTTGCCGGCATTAGCCATAAATGTAGTTTTCATGCTGTGTGATTCCTCCCTGATACGACTAACTAACCAAGCTTTAAGGCTCTTTCTCCGGGGCTAAGTGGAGTCCAAGTGAAAAGCTTACCTAATTATTTTACAGATTACGGCACCCCTTGTCAAGTGATTTTTTCGTAAATTTACCGGCCCTCCGCAGGCCCTGCCGAAGAACCGCATTGGCCGAAAGAATAGACGGATTATCTCGATTTTCCTTTATTCGTTATCGTTGGCCTCGAAGATGATTTCAAATTTTATTTGACAAACGGCTCATTTGATGCTAAACTTAGCGTCAACAACTTGATAGTATTGCAATGAAGAGAAGAGTACATGAAAAAGAACGGCACAGAGAGTTCCCGCTGTGGTGAAAGGGAATCCGGGGCGTTTCATGGAAGATGGACTCCGAGCAGGTTAGTCGAATCATTAGACTGCCCGGGCGCGCCCGTTACAGTGCTATGGTATTCAGGGCTTCGGCCTGCGTACCTGAAGAGGCCGGTCCTGCGAAGGTCCGGTGAAATTGGGTGGTATCACGGTGCTTCCGTCCCTTTGGGGACGGGAGCTTTTTTTATTGCCTGCTATCGGCTTGTCATATATCTTTTTACAATGGGAGGAACACATCATGAACCCTATCGACACCTATGAATTTGAAACACTGCAGCAGCACGCCGGACAAATTCCCGATCCTGCGACGGGAGCCCGGGCCGTCCCCATTTATCAGACGACGTCGTACGTCTTCGCCAGCGCCCAGGACGGTGAGGATATCTTCGCCCTGCGCAAGCCCGGCTACATTTACAGCCGCCTGACCAATCCGACGCAGGACGTGCTGGAAAAGAGAATCGCCGCGCTGGAAGGCGGAACGGCCGCCTTAGCCGTCGCCAGCGGTTCGGCAGCCATCGCTTACACCATACTGAACCTTGCCGGCGCAGGCGATGAAATCATCGCGGCCCCGACTTTATATGGCGGCACCTTCGAATTATTTACGGAAACGCTGCAGCGCTTCGGCATTACGACCCGTTTCGCCGACGCCGACGACCCGTCGACCTTTGAAGCCCTCATTACGGATCATACGAAAGCGTTGTACATCGAAAGCCTGGGCAATCCGGCCATCAATATTCCCGACTTCGAAGCCCTGGCCCATATCGCCCACCGAAACGGCCTGCCCCTCGTCGTCGACAGCACTTTCGCCACGCCGTATTTATTCCGCCCCTTCGAGCACGGCGCCGACATCGTCGTCCATTCGGCGACGAAATTCATCGGCGGCCACGGCACGACCCTCGGCGGCCTCATCGTCGAAAACGGCGCCTTCGACTGGACGTCGGGCAGATTTCCCAACATCGCATCGCCGGACCCGTCGTACAACGGCATCAATTTCGCGACCGATATGCCCGGAGCCGGCTTCGTCACCCGCATTCGTGCCAAAAGCCTCCGCGATCTCGGGGCCTGCATCAGCCCCTTCAACGCCTGGCTCCTCCTCCAAGGGATGGAAACGCTGTCCCTGCGCATGGAGCGCCACGTCGCCAACGCCCAAAAAATCGCCGAATACCTGGAAAGCCACCCCGCCGTCGCCAAGGTCAACTATCCGTCCCTGCCCTCTTCGCCGTACTGCGCCCTGGCTCAGAAATATTTCCCCAAGGGAACGGGTTCTATTTTCTCCTTCGAGCTGGCAGGAGGCTATCATGCAGCCCGGGCCTTTATCGACCACGCCGAGATTTTTTCCAATTTAGCCAACGTAGGCGATTCCAAATCCCTGCTGGTTCATCCGGCTTCGACGACGCATCAGCAGCTGTCGGAAGAAGCGCAGCGGGCCTGCGGCATCACGCCCGGCACAGTACGCATCTCCGTCGGCCTGGAAAACGTCAACGACCTGCTGGCAGATGTCGAGCAAGCCCTGTCCGCCGCCAAATAAAGACAAATTTACTTGCAAAGGAAGATAGCCATATGCCCATTAAAATTACAGACGGCCTGTCGGCCAAAGAACTGCTGCATGAAGAAGGAATATTTACTATAGACAAGGGCTCGGCCCTCCGTCAGGATATCCGCCCCCTTCGCATCCTCATCTTCAATCTCATGCCCCTGAAAAAACCGACGGAGCTGCAGCTCCTCCGCCTGCTCGGCGATTCGCCCCTCCAGGTTGAAGTAGATTTCTGCCGCACGACGAGCCATGATAGCGTTCATACAGACCCGTCGTATTTGGAACAAAATTACTATACCTTCGACGACATTAAGAATAACTATTACGACGGCCTGATCATCACCGGCGCGCCTGTCGAGCAGATTCCCTTCGAAGACGTCGACTACTGGCCCGAGCTGACGACGTATCTGGACTGGTCTGCAGGGCACGCCTTTTCCACCTTGTATTTCTGCTGGGGCGCACAGGCGGCTCTCTATCATTATTACGGCGTCGAAAAGCGCCTGCTGCCGGAAAAATTATTCGGCATCTTCGAATACCAGCTCACGCAGAAAGGCCATCCCCTCCTGCGCGGCTTCGACGACAGGTATTTCATTCCCCAATCCCGTCACACCGCCATCGACGATATCAAGGTGTACAACACGCCGGCCCTGGACATCTTATCCCGTTCTCCGGAAAATGGCATCAACATCATCGGCACCGCCGACCATCGTCGCTTTTTCGTCCTCGGTCACTTCGAATACGACCGGCGGACGCTGGAAACCGAATACCTGCGCGACAAAAACAAAGGCTTGCCCATCAGCGTTCCCAAACATTACTATCCCAAGGACAACGACAAGAACCGGCCGGTCTTCACCTGGTGCAGCTACGCCCATCTGTTCTACCATAACTGGCTCAATATCGTATATCAGGAAACGCCGTACTGCCTGGAGGACATCGGCCGCGGAAAATTCTGCGTCCGCTGACAGCCGGCACGGCTCCTGCATACAGAAAAGGCTGGATACCTTCTGCCGTATCCAGCCCTTTCGTTTCGTATATCCAATATAGAATGGTTCTTGTTACTTCGTGCCGAAAATCCTGTCGCCGGCGTCGCCGAGGCCGGGAACGATATAGCCGTGTTCATTCAGCGTATCGTCCAGGGCCGCCACGTAAATGCGCACGTCCGGGTGATCCTTATTGACCCGCTGCACGCCCTGAGGCGCCGCAACGAGGCACATGAGCTTAATATTCTGCACGCCCTTGTCCTTCAGCAGGGTAATCGCCGCCGACGCGCTGCCGCCCGTAGCCAGCATGGGGTCGACGATGATGAAATCGCGGTCCTGCACATCGGGCAGCTTGCAGTAATATTCGACGGGCTCCAGCGTTTCCGGATCCCGGTACAGCCCGATATGACCGACTCTGGCCATGGGAATTAAATTGAGCAGGCCCTGCACCATGCCCAGGCCGGCGCGGAGAACGGGCACGATGCCCAGCTTCTTGCCGCTGATCTGTTTTCCCGTCGTCGGCGCAACAGGAGTCTCAATGGCAATATCTTCCAGCGGCAAATCCCGCGTAATTTCATACCCCATGAGCATTGTAATTTCTTCCAGCAAATTGCGGAAATCAGTAGAACCGGTTTCCTTCTTCCGCATCAGCGTCACCTTGTGCTGAATCAGCGGGTGATCCATTACCTGTACCTGCATACTCTGCGGCTCCCTTCCCAATTATTTGTCCATTTCCGTAATCATCGCAACGCGGTCGGCATGACGGCCGCCGTCGAAACCCGTCGTCAAGAAGACCCGCACGATTTCTCTGGCAACGCCCGGCCCGATGACCCGGCCGCCCATGGTCAGGATATTAGCGTCGTTGTGGCGGCGGCAATATTCCGCCGAGAACAAGTCGTGGCACAAAGCGGCGCGGATGCCGTGCACCTTATTCGCCGCAATGCCGATGCCGATGCCCGTACCGCAGAACAGGATGCCCCGGTCAAAGGTACCGTCCGCTACGGCTTCGGCCACCTTTTTGGCGACTTCCGGGTAATCGCACCGTTCGCCCGTGAGGGTACCATAATCGGTAAATTCGATTCCCTGTTCGTTCAAATATTCCTTGATGTTTTCTTTCAAATCAAAGCCGCCGTGATCAGCGCCAAGTACTAATTTCATCGTCGTTCCTCCTTATGTCTCCGGACATATTATATATAGTATATATTCATTATACTCTGCAATAGAGAAGATGAACAGATTGAAATACAATTTATAAGATGATGACGTTGCCGCCGGCGGCTTTCTTCATGCGGTTCATAATCGCCATGCCCAAGCCGTCGCCGTCGACGCCTTCCGCCAGAATGAGGTCTACCTTGTCCGTATCGAAGGACAGCAACCCCGTATACAGCTGGTTGGCCAGGGCTACCTTATCGCCCCGCCGTCCCCATATGTACATATCGTCTTTTGGGAAATGAGCGCCCACTTCCTGGCTGACTAAAAAGCCAACTGTTTTTCCATCGGCCAATGCGTCTTCATACAAGTCTTTCAACTTAGCCGTTACGGCTTCTTCCGAGCCTACGACGACGGTCATCGGAGCCGACGGAGCGTAGTGGCGGTATTTCATGCCCGGCGCTTTGGGAGCGCCCTGGCCGGTCACTAGGTTCGTATCCAGACGCACGTACGTGACGACTTCCTTCAGCATGTCCATCGTAATGCCGCCCGGCCGTAGAATCGTAACGGAATCGTCTCCGTCGCATTCGACAATCGTCGATTCGACGCCGATGCAGCAGGGTCCTCCGTCGATAACCATGTCGACGCGCCCGTCCATGTCGTGCATGACTTCTTCCGCCGTCGTCGGGCTGGGACGGGTCGATAAATTGGCGCTCGGGCCGGCAACGGGAACGTCGGCGCAGCGCAGGAAGGCCCGGCATACGTCGTGATCCGGACAGCGCAGGGCGACCGTATCTAATCCGCCCGTAGCCGCGTCGGGAACCTGGGGCTGCCGGGGAAAGATAATCGTCAACGGCCCCGGCCAAAAGCGGTCCATCAGCTTTTTCGCCGTCGGCGTAATGCAGGCCGCCACTTTTTCCGCCCCGTGCTGATCCGGCACGGTTAAAATCAGCGGATTATCGCTGGGCCGGCCCTTCGCGGCGTATATGCTCCGGCAGGCGTCGGCATCGAGGCCGTTGGCGCCGATACCGTACACCGTTTCCGTCGGAAACACGACCAGCCCGCCGGCGCGGATGATGCGTCCCGCTTCTTCCAGTACGGCTTTATCTTTTTCGATGTCTGTAATATGTACAAGTTTTGTCTGTTTCATCTACATCTGCTCTTTTCGTATAAATAAGATGACCCGTTCTATTCCGCCGTAATCGGTTACGGTTTTCTCATGACCATAGGCTCCCGTATCCGTAAAGATGCGCACGACGTCTTCCGTCTGACCCGCGCCGATTTCTACGGCGCAGCAGCCGCCAGGCCGCAGAAAGGCCGGGGATTGCTCCGCAATGCGCCGGTAAGCGTCGAGCCCGTCGTCGCCGCCGAACAGCGCCTGCGGCGGATCGTAGCGGACTTCCGGCTGGAGCCGCTCCATGTCGTCCCGCGTCAAATACGGCGGATTCGATACAATCCAGTCAAATCGCTGTTCCGGCAGCGCGGCGCACACGTCGCTCTCCACCCAGGTCACGCGGTCGGCCAGTCCCAGGGCCTCGCCGTTTTGACGAGCGACGGCCAGTGCCTTAGGAGAAATGTCGACGCCCGTGCCTGCCGCCTCGGGCAGGTAATGAAGGAGGCTCAGGATAATCGCGCCGCTTCCCGTGCCGATATCCAATATCGACGCCGGCGGCTGCGATTTCGCCGCGTCCAGCATCGTCTCGACGAGCATTTCCGTCTCTGGCCGCGGTACCAGCACGTCCGTCGTGACCTGGAAGTCGAGTCCCATAAAGGCCTTCGTGCCTAAAATATGGGCGACGGACAACCGGCCAGCCCGCTTCTTGACCATTTCCCGGTACGCCGCCAGCTCCGGCGGGTTCATAGGCTGGTCGTAGTGGGCGTATAAATAAATCCGTTCCTTCTGCAGGACGTGGGCCAGCAATATTTCCGCATCCAAACGGGGCGTATCAACGCCCTTTTGGGCGAAATACTCCTGCGTCCACTGCAGGAGGCTCCCAATAGTCCACAGCTTATTCATGATTTTCTTCTTTCATGAGCTCGGCCCGGCGGGCTTCAGCCAAGGCCTGAATGAATTCGTCGATATCGCCGTTCAAAATATTTTCCAGCTTGTACAGCGTTAGGTTAATGCGATGGTCCGTCACGCGGCCCTGGGGGAAGTTGTAGGTACGGATTCGTTCGCTCCGGTCGCCTGTGCCGACCTGGCTGCGCCGTTCCTCCGTAATTTCCGCATCGGCAGCCTGCTGGGCCTGGTCCAGCAGCCGTGCCTTTAATACCCGCATCGCCTTGGCCCGGTTTTCCAGCTGCGACCGTTCGTCCTGGCATTCTACAACCATGCCTGTCGGAATATGGGTCATGCGCACGGCCGAACTCGTCTTGTTGACGTGCTGGCCGCCGGCGCCGCTGGCGCGGAAATAGTCGACGCGGACGTCGTCCATGTTCAAATCGACTTCTACGTCTTCTGCTTCCGGCAGGACGGCGACAGTCGCCGTCGACGTGTGAATACGGCCGCCGGCTTCCGTCACCGGCACGCGCTGTACGCGGTGTACGCCCGATTCGTATTTCAGCTTGCCGAATACGCCCGAGCCTTCGACGGAAAAGATAACTTCCTTAAAGCCGCCCAGCTCCGGAGCGTTGGAGCTGATAATGCTCGCCTTCCAGCCAGGCTGTTTTTCAATATATTTCATATACATGCGGAACAAATCCCCGGCGAACAGCGCCGCTTCATCGCCGCCGGCGCCGCCGCGGATTTCCATGATGACGTTTTTATCATCCCTCGGGTCCTTGGGCAGCATGAGGATATGGAGCTGTTCTTCCAGCTCGGCCAATTCCTTCGACGCTTCGCCGAGCTCTTCCTTCGCCATGGCGATGAGGTCGGCGTCGCTGTCCGGATCGTTCAGGATGTCCTTATCTCCCTCGACGGTATTGGCGACTTCCTTATATTTCCGGAATGTTTCTACCAGCGGCATGAGCGACGCGTGTTCCTTTGTCAGCTTCTGCCATTCGTCCTGTCGGGCAATGACCGACGGGTCGCTGATGCGCTGCTCCAAATCCATGAATTTATTTTCCACGTCCTGCACTTTATCAATAAACACCTGTATCTCTCTCCCATCCTATGCGTATATCCCCTAGCGAAGGTCCGAATCGGCCCGCGCTTCCTGCTTTTCTTCCGGCTTAGCCGCTTCCAGAGCCCGAATAGCAACTTCGATCTGGTCGTCGTGGGGCTCTCTCGTCGTCAAATACTGCAGCCACAGGCCCGGCTTGAACAAGGTCTGCAGCAGCTGGCTTTCCGTCCGGCTGGCCAGCCGTATCATTTCATAGCTGATTCCGGCTACGACGGGCATGAGGACGATGCGCGACGCGACGCGTTCCAGCAGGCTGGGCCAGCCCAAAAAGGCAAATACGAAAATCGACACAACCATGACGATGAGCAGGAAATTCGTACCGCAGCGCGGGTGAAGGCGGCTGTGGCGGCGGACATTTTCCACCGTCAGCTCCTGTCCCGATTCGTAGGTCCAGATCGTCTTGTGCTCGGCTCCGTGGTATTCAAATACGCGCCGAATATCTTTTGTCAGGGATATGCCCCATATATACAATAAAAAGATAGCCAGCCGCAGCACGCCTTCTACAATATTCATCCACACGGCGCTGTGCTCAATGCCGGGAATAAATTTGACGGCGTACGTCGGGATAAGCAAAAAAAAGACGACAGCCAATACGATGGAAAAAGCCATCGTCAGAGCCATTTCCGTGTTGGTAATCTGTTCGTCTTCCTCTCCGGCAGCCTGCGCCGAATAGGACAAGCTCTTCATGCCGTATACCAGCGACTCGCACAGGGCGACGGTGCCGCGCAGGAAGGGCTTTTTCAGTATCGGATACCGCTCCGTAATCGAATGGACCGTATCCTTTTTTACGGTAATCTCGCCGGACGGCGTTCGGACCGCCGTGGCGATATACTCGGGGCCGCGCATCATGACGCCTTCGATGACGGCCTGTCCGCCTACATATATCTTCGTCTGCTTCACTGCTTGTCCCCCTTATTTATTTCTGCATATACAAAGAGAGCAGAGCATCGCTGCTCTGCCGCCAACTTTGTACTTCTTATTTAGCTTTTTTACCATAACGTTTATTGAACTGTTCGATACGGCCGCGAGCCTGCTGTGCACGCTGCTGACCCGTAAAGAACGGATGGCATTTAGAGCAAATTTCAACGCGCAGTTCGGATTTCGTCGAACCGGTTTCAAACGTATTGCCGCAAGCGCACGTAACTACGGCAGTGCCGTACTTCGGATGAATACCTTCTTTCACTATTCACACCTCTTTCTTATCTATCATACCAAACCTATGCTAAGATAGTATAGCATAGTGCCCCATGAAATGCAAGGACATAAATTTACAAATTTTACGTCCCCTGTCCCGGACCTTATCTCCCATCCGGCCAAAGAAGCACGGCCTTTCCGGCCTCGCGGCTTTTCGCCACGTCGATAACCCGCTGGTTCGACGAGCCGCGGAAATACAATCCCGGGTCCTTCAGGGCGTCGACGAAGGGGCCGTCGACGAGGACATCGCAGGCCGCCAGCAGAGCTTTCCGAGCCGGCTGGGCCAGGATTTCTTCGTACAAAAATCCCGAATACACCCAGATGCTTTTTCCCGGCACGGCGCGGCGGACGGCCTGCACCAGCTCCAGCAGGTCTTCGGCATTTTCCATCGGCTCTCCGCCGAGAAGGGTCAGCCCGCTGTTCGTATCGTCCTGCAGATAGGATATGAGCCGTTCTGTTTCGGCCGCCGTCCATTCGCTGCCGGCGTTAAAATCCTGATATTCTTCATTGAAGCAGTTGACGCAGCGCCGGCTGCAGCCCGTCACAAATACGGTCGCCCGTATGCCCGGACCGTTGGCGATGTCGTACTGCCTGATTTGTCCATATCTCATGACCCGGCCTCCTAGATATGCAGGACGCGGTTCTTAATTTCCTGCGTTCGCCCTTCGTTCCAGAAATTTTCTCCCAAATAGCCGCAGGTCCGCCGGATAACCGTCAGCTTGGAGCGGTCCCGGTTATGGCAGCGCGGGCATTCCCACTCGTTGTCGCCGTTGAGGACGATTTCCCCGTCAAAGCCGCATTCGTGGCAGTAATCCAGCTTCGTGTTGAATTCAGCGTAGGTAATGCGATCGTAAATATATTGGATCATCGTCAGGACAGCGGGAATATTATGAGCCATGTTCGGGATTTCCGCGTAGCTGATGCAGCCCCCTGTCGATTTATCTTCAAATTCCGCTTCAAAGGCAAATTTGTCGAAGACGTTGATAGGCTCGCGGACGTCGACGTGGTAGCTGTTCGTATAGTACCCCTTGTCGGTCACGTCCTTAATGACGCCAAAGCGGGCCGTATCGATTTTGCAGAAGCGGTTCGTCAGGTTTTCCGCCGGCGTGCCGTACAGGGCGAAGCCGATGTTCGTTTCTTCCTTCCACCGCTTGATGTGGGCGTTGAATTCGTCCATAATGCGGTGGGCAAACCGCTTCCCTTCCGGAGCCGTATGGGAGCAGCCCTTCGTGAGAAGCGTCGCTTCATATATGCCGATATATCCCAGGGATAAGGTCGCATAGCCGCCGTACATAAATTTCTCAATCGACTCGCCCGGCTTGAGTCGTGCGATGGCCCCGTACTGCCAGTGGACGGGCGACACGTCGGACGTGATCTTTTTGAGCAGCTCTACGCGCAGCAGCAGAGCCTTTTTGCAAAGCTCCAGCCGCTTATGGAGAATCTGGAAAAACTTGTCTTCGTCGCCGTCGGCCAGAATGCCGATTTGCGGCAGGTTAATCGACACGACGCCCATGTTGAAGCGGCCGTCGAATTTATACTTGCCGTTTTCGTCTTTCCAAGGGCTCAGGAAGGAGCGGCAGCCCATGGGGCTGAACACGTTGCCTTCGTAGGTTTCGCGCATCTTCTTGGCCGAAATATAGTCGGGATACATGCGCTTGGCCGTGCATTCGGCAGCCAGCTCGGTCAGGTAGAAATAGGGGCTGCCCTTACGGACGTTGTGCTCGTCCAATACGTATATCAATTTCGGAAAGGCCGGCGTGACGTAGACGTTGGCCTCGTTTTTGATGCCCTGAATGCGCTGGCGCAGCAGCTCCTCGTCGATCATAGCCGCTTCCCTGGCATATTCATAGTCAGGCTGGAAATACATAAACAACGTCACAAACGGAGCCTGGCCGTTCGTCGTCATGAGCGTATTGATCTGATACTGAATCGTCTGGATACCGTCTTTAATCTCTTTTTTCGTCCTCTTCCAGGCAATTTCTTCGGCTTTCTCCATGTCCGGCTCGATGCCGTAAACTTCCTTCTGCTCTTCTACGACGGCTTCCATGTATTTATTGAAGGATTTGCGGACGTAAGGAGCCAAAATGCGGTCGATGCCGTTGATGGACTGGCCTCCGTACTGACCGCTGGCTACCTGGGCGATGATCTGCGTCGTCACCGTACAGGCTACCTGAAACGATTTCGGCGTGTCGATTTTCTTGCCGTTGATGACCGTGCCGTTGGCCAGCATGTCTTCCAGATTGATGAGGCAGCAGTTGAACATAGGCTGGATGATGTAATCCATGTCGTGGAAATGAATGGCCCCGCTGTCATGAGCCTGGACGATATCGGCCGGAATGAGCTTGCGGCGGGCAATATCCTTAGACACCTCGCCGGCGATCAAATCGCGCTGCGTCGACACGACGTGGCCGTTTTTATTGGAATTTTCATCAAGGACCTCGAGATTGGTATTGTTCAGCAGGCCGAAGACGTCCGAATCAGTCGTATTGGTCTGGCGCTTGAAGGCCTGAATGGCTTTGTAATTTTCATAGGCCCGGGCCGTCGCCGGATTGTTGTATTGAATCAGGCGGTAATACACCTGATCTTCAATGGCATATATGGTCATATCCTTGTGCATGGTCGAGGCATAGGCTTCAATCTCCCTGGCGATTTTCTCCGCCTGGCCCTCTTCATAAATGCCGCTGCTGCTGTTCATGGCTTTTTCTATAGCCGCGACGATTTTATTGCGGTCAAAGGGCGCTCTCTGCCCGTTGCGCTTGATGACTTCCAACATGTGCATACCTCCCATGATATAGTGTATATTTACCTAAAAATCAACGCTGCATATACAATATATATGATTTCTCTTTCGTAAAACAGTGCACACCCATATTACTATATCTGGTATATGTTGTCAATCGCCCAATACTTGATACTGTTGTTATCAAGTCCTATCAAAAAGAGCGGCAAGCCTTCAAAAAAACTGCGTTTCTGAAAGCCTGCCGCCTGTGTATAACTCGATAAAAAATTTTTTATGGGATTTGGAGAAGATCCCGTATCACCGCTCCGGCTAAAATGAGTCCGGCTGCCGACGGCACGAAGGAAATACTGCCTATGCCGGAACAGCCTTCTTCCCGCCGTACTGGCCGGGGCGGCTCTTTGGAATATACGACCTTGACGCGGCGGATATTCCGCTTTTTCAGCTCCCTCCGCATCACCTTGGCCAGGGGATCGACAGACGTCTTCTCGATCTCGGCAATTTCAAACAGCTCCGGATGGAGCTTATTCCCCGCTCCCATAGCGGAAATGACGGGAATACCGGCCTCATAGGCTTCTGCTATGATATCGACCTTCGCCGCTACTGTATCAATGGCGTCAACGACGTAATCAGCGCCCGACTGCGCAACCAGGCCCGGCCGCTCTGCCGGCAGGTAAAACACGTGATGCGTTTCGACCTCTATGTCCGGATTAATCGACAAAAACCGCTCCTTCATGACCTCGACCTTAGGCCGGCCAATAGCCGGCACAGTCGCCCCAAGCTGGCGGTTTACATTAGACGGGTCGTATACGTCGCCGTCGACGAGAGTCAAGCGGCCGATGCCGGCCCGGCAAAGAGCCTCGGCCGCAAAGGAACCGACGCCGCCGACGCCGAACACCAGCACTGCTTTGCCCGCTAGGGCTTCTACCTTATCCCATCCCAGCAGTAGCGCCGTCCGCTGGGCGTATTCCTCCCTCACGGCTTACCGTTCCGGAACGACTTCCAGCCAGTAGCCGTCGGGGTCGACGATAAAATAAATGCCCATAGCCGGATTTTCATAGACGACACAGCCCATTTCCTTATGTTTGGCCAGGGCCGCATCCATATCCTTGACGGAAAAGGCCGTATGGAACTCGTTTTCGCCGAGATTATAGGGCTCTTTTCTGTCTTTGAGCCACGTCAGCTCCAGCTGGAAATCAGAAACGCCGTCGCCGAGATAAACAATCGTAAAATCAGGCTTTTCAATACGGCGCACTTCCGTAAGGCCCAGGGCTTCTTTGTAAAACTCCATGCTGCGCTGCAAGTCCAGCACGTTAAAATTAGTATGTCTGAATGTAAACTGCATGTGTAGGTTCCTCCTTATGCTTCTTCCTGCCAGCCTTTGGAAACGTCGACCCAGCCTTGAGACCGGGCGTAGAGTTCCAATTCCGGCAGCGTCAGTTCGATGGCGCTGTTGCCGCTGCCGCAGGCCGGAAAAACCGTTTCAAACCGCTTCAGCGATTCGTCCAGATATACGGTCACGCCGGGATTAACGGCAAAGGGGCAGACGCCGCCGACGGGATGTCCAATTAACCGTTCCACGTCGTCATGCTTGATCATCGTCGCCTTTTTATGGAACCGCGCCTTGAATTTATGGTTGTCCACGCGGGCGTCGCCGGCAAACAATACTAAAATTGGCCCGTCTTCCAATAAAAACGACATGGATTTGGCGATGCGTCTGCCTTCCGTATGAAGGGCCGCCGCCGCTTCGTCGACAGTCGCGCTGGACTGATCCAGTTCCAACACGCGGTCAGCCATGCCCCACTGGGCAAAATACTCCCTTACCTTCTGAATAGACATCCTTTCTGTCCCCTCCTGTATCATAGCGTTATTAGGTTTCATTATATTACCATTTGGAAAGGGATTCAAATAATTTTTACGAATTACGGCAATTCGAAGTCAGCCGTACTGCCCCTGTCGGTCTTGTGGACGGCCAGGCGCGCGTCGATTCGCTCTCTCAGCTCCGGTACGTGGGAGATAATGCCGACGAGACGGCCGCCCTGCTTGAGCTCCATCAGAGCCTTTAAGGCGAAATCCAGCGTTTCTCCGTCGAGAGTACCGAATCCTTCGTCGATAAATATCGTATCGAGGTGAATGCCGCCGGAATAGGCCTGTACCACGTCGGCCAGTCCCAGGGCTAAGGCCAGGGAAGCCAAAAAGGTCTCGCCGCCGGAGAGCGTATTAGCCGGGCGGGCGTATCCCGTATAGTTGTCGAATACTTCGATATCCAGGCCGATGCGCCGCACGCGCTTGTCGTCCCACGAGCGGGAGCGCTGCAGCTCATACCGCCGGCGGCTCATCAAATCGAGGCGGGCGTTGGCCGCCACCAAGACTTCGTCGAGAAGTGCTCCCAGCACATACCGCTCGAAGTTGACACCCGTATGCTGGCCGGAAATCAGTTCATATATGGAACCGACTGCCTCATACCGAGCCGACAGCTCCGCTTGCTCTCCCTGCCAGGCAGCAATCTGCTCCCGCCCCCGGCACAGTTCCTGTCGGCGTATCGCCGCGGCGGCACAGGATTCAGATAATCGCTGGCACAGCTTGTTTTTTTCGTCAAGCTGCGCCTTATATGCCGCCATATCCGGCTCCGGCTGCGAGGCGACGGCCTTTTCTTCCTGCGCTATCCGGCCCTGTATCTGCTGTACGTCCCGGTTATACTCGTCGACAGCCTGCTGCTCTCTGTCGATGGAGCCTACAAAGGGCTGCAGTTCCCGGCATTGCTGCAGGCTGTCAATTCCAGCCTGTCGAACCCGTTCCTTCAAATCGGCGGCGTACTCTTTATATTGCTTTCGCAGAGCCGTTACCTGTTCCTGCAGCAGGCGTTCCTGCTCCGTCCAGCGCGCGGCCTCCTTTTCGGCGTCGACAACGGCCTTTCGGCTTCGTTCTGCCTGTTCTTCATAGGCTTTAACGCGCTGGCTCAAATCAGCCATATGCCGTCTCAGTACGGCGGCGTCCCGATATTCTGCCGGTACGTCCGCTTCGGCTTGTTTCTTCGCCAACTGGCTCTGCGCGGCGGCGAGTCGAGCCGCTTCCGCCTGCTGGCGGGCCTGCTCTTCTTTTTGTATCCCTTCTTTTTGCTTCATCTCCCATTGCGTCACGGCGGCCCTCGTCCGTTCTGCCCGGGCGGCTTGTTCGCCCAGGAGGCTAACCTTCTGCTTCTGCGTGCCCAGCCGTACCCGCCATTGGGCGGACGTACATTCAAAAGGATACTGAGCACGCAGGTCGTCGCGCTGCCGCTTCAGACTTTGGAACTCCGCCTGTACGCGCTGGAGAGTCAGTTCAGCCTGACAGCGCTCCTCATCGCGCTGCTGAACCTGCCGTTTCCGCGCTTCTACGTCCTCCTTCCGCGGCATATGGGCCGCCAAAGGAGCCGGCATGGGATGCTCCGTCGCGCCGCAAACAGGACAAGGATCTCCGGCTTTCAGCTCCTTGGCCAGCAAAGCAGCCTGTCCCTGCAAAAACAAGGCTTGTACGCCTTCGTAATCCAACTGCGCCTGCGCCGCCCCGGCGGCAGCCCGGCTGCAGGTGTCCTCAGCGGCCCGGCACGCTGTATCCCGCTGCGCGATTTCCTCGGACAAGGCCTCTATCGACGCTTCCCGGCTCAGCCGTTCTTCCCAGGCAGCGGCCTGCCCTTTAGCCTGTTCCCACGCCGCGGCCAGCTCGGGCTGGTTAGCTACCTCTGCTCGTCCAGCGTCTATTCGGGCCTGCAAGGCCTCCCGTTCCTTCTGCAGCGCCGCCAATACCTCATCGGCGTGCCGGCTCTGGTCCGCCAGCTTCCGGGCCCTGCGGCACAGCTCTCCATACTGCTCAGCTTTTTCCGCCATGTTCTGCAGCAGGACGAGCTGCCTTGCGTCGGCGTCATGCGCCGCGCCCTGCGCCTGCAGTACTTCGGCCTCTTTGCGCACGGCCTGAAGGCGCTGCAGCGCCCGTTCGGCTTGTACGGCAGCTTCGCCGGCTTTTTGGCCGGCAGCGACGCCCTGGGCCTGTATCTCGTCGAGCTGGCGGCACGGTTCCGCCAGCAGCTGGGCGCGGCGCAGCACGTCGATATAGGCCTGTTTCTCCGCCATAGCTGTTTCCTGCTGACGCAGCTGTTCCCGCAGCCTGCGGCTTTCCTTCAAATTCTGCCAATGGCTGTACACTACCTGCGCGTCCTGGACTGTTTTCTGATAGATATCGCGGTCGGCTATGGCCGCGTCCAATTCACCCTGACGCAGCCGCTGTTCTTCGTCTGCAGCTTGTTCCATAGCAGTCAGCGCCGCTGCATCGCCGGCTCCCAGGCTCTGCAAAAGCTGAGCGATGCGCTCCTTGCGCAAGTCGTACTGCGACAGGATATCGTCGTATTTTTCCTTTGCCAGCTCCTGCAGCCGGGCGTAGCGCTGGGTATGAAACAAGGTCTGCATAATCTGCTGGCGGTCCGCCGAGCTGGCCAGCAGCAAACGGCGGAAATCTCCCTGGGGCAGCAGGACGACCTGCCGGAACTGCTCGGCCTTAAAGCCCAGCAGCCGTTCCACCTCTTCGCCGACCTTTTTCGTCGCGATGACCGCCGTCTTTTCTCCCCTTTCATCTACGGCGTATAAGGCGGCCGACGCCGCCGATTTCTTTAAGCCAGTGCCGCGCTTTTTCGCTATCTGCTGCTCCGGCCTTCGCTCGACGCAGTACCGCGCCGGTCCAATGGCAAAGGCAAAGACGACGTACGTCTCCTCTTCCGGCGAAGCATATTCACTGCGCATATGGGCGCCCGAGCGGCGGTTTCCGCTCGTTTCGCCGTACAGGGCATAGCACATCGCATCCAGTACCGTCGTCTTGCCGGCGCCGGTCGGCCCATATATCAAAAACAGCTTATGATCTTCCAGCCGGCGGAAATCAATAACCTGACGCCCGGCATAAGGACCGAAGGCGTTCATTTCCAAATATAATGGTTTCACAACAAGCCGTCTCCTTCCCGCTGCAGCATATCCGTCCACAAGTCGTCCATGCAAGCCTGCTCGGCCTCCGTCAGCGGCCGGTCCGGCATCATGGCCGCGGCAAAGCTCTCAAACAGCTGCCGCTCCGTAGTCCTGTGCAGGTCGAAGTCCCGTTCTCCCGTGCCGCCGCTTTGACGGTTCGGCATTTCCAGCGCCGCCGCTCGCGGATATTTCTGCCGCAGCTTAGCCATGCCGTCCAGAATCGGAGCCGTATCGGTCAGGCGGAACAGGATATAGTCGTCGGTATGCAAGTCTTCGCCGGCCATGATATCCTCAAACAAGCCCTCGACGACGCGTACGTCATGGCGGGGAGAAAAGGGCAAAAACGACGTCGCCGTCCCGCCCTTTTCGTCTATATCCACGATGACGGCTCCTTTTTTCTGCCTCCATTCGCCGAAGGAATATTTCAGCAGGCTGCCGGCATAGCGCACGTTCGGCCCGCCCACCTGCTGCGGCCCGTGGAGATGGCCCAGAGCCGTATACGTATAGTCGGAAAACAAGGCCGGCGAAACGGCGTCGCTTCCGCCGATCGACAACGGGCGTTCTGAATCGCTGCTTTCGCCGCCGGCAGCGAAGACATGGGCGACGCAGACCGTCCGCATCGCCGTTCCGGCGCGCCGGCTGTCTATGAAACGGGCTAAGGCGTCCTCATGGCTGCGGATCGTATCGTCGCCGAAATACAGCCTGGCCGCTGCCGGCTCGATAAACGGCAGGAGCACAAAGGCCACGGGTCCATAGGCGTCATGCAGGACGACCGGCCCGATCAGCTTGTCGAGTTCCCCGGCAATATAAAACCCCTGTTTTTCCAGCATCCGGCTGCCGAAGGACAGGCGGGCCGCGCTGTCATGATTGCCGCTGATGACGAAAAAGGGAACCCCCGCTTCCGCCGTAATCTTCGTCGCGATTTCATCAAACAAGGCCACGGCGTCTGCCGGCGGCAAGCTGCGGTCGTATACGTCGCCGGCCAGCACGACGGCGTCGATGCCCTCGTCCCGGATCATCGGCAGAAGCTGTTCCGTCAGCACATAGGCCTGGTCGTCCGTCAGGTAATCGCCGTAAAATAGTTTTCCTAAATGCCAATCTGCCGTATGCAGAATCCGCATAGGCAATCCCTCCTTATTCGCAGTATAAATCCCGCAGCATAGCGATTTCCCTGGCGTAGCCGTCTAACTCGTTAGGAGTTTCCAGATAAAACGGCAGCGTCCGCAGGGCCGGATGGTTGATAATCTTCCGAAATGCCTCCAGTCCGATATGGCCTTCGCCGATTTTTTCATGCCGGTCCTTGCGGCTGCCCAGGGGATTCTTGCTGTCGTTAATATGAACGGCCTTCAGCCACTCCAATCCGATAAGGCGGTCAAACTGCTCCAGCACCTCATCCAGGCGCTCCGTAATGTCATAGCCGCCGTCAAATACGTGGCACGTATCCAGGCAGACGCCTACCTTATCAGAAAATTGCACCTTGTCGATAATAGCCGCCAGCTCTTCAAAGCTGCGGCCTACTTCCGTCCCCTTGCCGGCCATGGTTTCCAGCAGCACCGTCGTCCTTTGTCCTGAAAACATGCATTGGTTCATCATGGACGCAATGAGGCGGATTCCCTCGTCCGCGCCCTGCCCGACGTGGCTGCCGGGATGAAAATTGTAACGGCAGTTATCCAGATATTCCAGCCGCTGCAAATCCTCGCTCATCGCTTCGACGGCAAACTGCCGCGTTCGCTCCGTCTTGGAGCAGCCGTTGAGCGTATACGGCGCATGGGCCAGAATAGGCGCAAAATCATGGGCCGCCATGAGCTTGTTCAGCTGCTTCATATCGTCTATATCCAGCTTTCGGACACTGCCGCCGCGGGGATTGCGCGTAAAAAACTGAAACGTATCGGCGCCGATGGTCAGAGCTTCCTCGCCCATATGGCGAAAGCCCTGGGAAACGGACAGATGACATCCTATATGCAGCATATTTCTTCACCTCGCATAAGAAAAAGGCTGCAGCAAATAGTATGTCACTTCGCTGCAGCGCTCTTCGTATTTTTTATTATTCTGCCTCCTGGCAGTCCTTGCATACACCCAGGAAAGACAAACTCACGCCGCTGACAGAAAATCCTGTCTGCGCCTCGGCCTGTCTGGCCAGCTGGCCTTCGTCGATATCGACGTCGAGCACGCGGTTGCATTTGACGCACCGTATATGGGCGTGCTGGGATGTATTATAATCGTAGCGGTGGGCGTCTTCGCCGCACTGCAAAATTTTTACTACGCCGATTTTTGCAAAAATCTCCATGGTCTTGTACACCGTCGCCAAGCTCATCGATGGATACTGGGGCTGGAGCTGCTGGTAAATGGATTCTGCGTTGGGATGGGTCATATTATGATCGATCGCATCGTATACAGCCAGCCGCTGCGGCGTAACCTTGTAGCCGTTACTCCGTAATAATTCGGCAATATTCATATCGTTTCCCCCCTTTTGTGCAAGGATACTGAGCATACTAACTAAACATATAATATGCGAAAGTATTCTCTATTACATTGTAACGGTTATTAATAGATTTTTCAATATAAATAGATAAAATTTTTTAATTTGACGAATACAAAATTTGCAAGCATAATATATACTGTATTAGAAAGGAGTTTTCCATGACAGACCAACACATTATTCAAACAATCGCTCATACGATACACGTGTCAGAAAAGCAAATCCAGACGGCCCTGAGCCTCCTGCAAAGCGGCAACACGATTCCCTTTATCGCCCGTTACCGCAAGGAAGCGACGGGTATGCTGAACGAAATACAGCTGCGCCAAATCCAGGAGCAGTACGAATATGAACAAGCCCTGTCCAGCCGCCGCGAAGCCGTACGCCAGTCCATTATGGAGCAAGGCCAGTGGACGGAAGAATTAGGACGTCTCCTAGACCAGGCCGGCAAGCTGCAGGAAATCGAAGACCTTTACATGCCTTATAAGCCGAAAAAACGGACAAAAGCGTCCATGGCCCGCGACGCCGGGCTGGAGCCGCTGGCCGACATCTTCTGGCAGCAGGATCCCCACGGGCCGTCTCCGGAAGAGGCCGCCGCATCTTACCTGAATGAAACGATACCGACAATCGAAGACGCCATTGCCGGCGCGGCCAATATTTTAGCGGAACGCATGTCCGAGCTTGCGCCGTACCGTCAGTATCTCCGCCGCGCCTTGTGGAAAACGTCAAAGCTGGAATGCGCCCTGTTAGTCGAAGAGGACGAAGCCAAGGCCATGCTGACCTATAAGGACTTCAGCGGCCGCATCGCCTCCCTTCCCAGCCACCGCATACTGGCCATCAACCGAGGAGAAGCGCAGAAGCTGCTGAAGGTAACTCTGACCGACACGCCGGACGCCAACATCGGCAAGCTCATACAAGACGTAACAGTCTGCGATTCGCCTTACGGGCAGATCATCGCCGCAGCAGCAGCCGACAGCTATAAGCGCCTCATCTTCCCCCAGTTGGAACGGGAAATCCGCAGCGACCTGACAGAACGGGCCGAAAAGCAGGCCATTTCTATCTTCGCCAAGAACCTGCGCAGCCTGCTCCTCCAGCCGCCCTTTGCCGGACAGGTAATCTTAGGCCTGGACCCGGGATACCGCACGGGCTGCAAGGCCGCCGTCATCGACGCGACGGGCAACGTCCTCGATTACGGCGTCTGCTATTTGACCGGCTCGGAAAAACAGCGCCGCGCCAGCGCCGACACCCTCCTGAGCATGATTCAAAATCACGGCGTAACGCTCTTATCTATCGGAAACGGCACGGCCTCTTATGAAACGGAGCAGTTCGTAGCCAGCCTCATTCAGGAAAACGACTTATCCTGCCGCTACATCATCGCCAACGAATCAGGCGCGTCGGTCTACTCTGCGTCCGATCTGGCTAGGGAAGAGCTGCCCGACCTGGATGTCACCATCCGCGGAGCCGTATCCATTGCCCGCCGGATTCAGGATCCCCTGGCAGAGGCCGTCAAAATCGACCCGAAATCAATCGGCGTCGGCCAATATCAGCACGACGTCAACCAAAAGTCCTTATCAGCCGCCCTGGACGCCGTCGTCGAATCCGTCGTCAACTACGTCGGCGTCGACCTCAACACGGCGTCGGCAGCCCTGCTGCAGCATGTATCGGGCTTGACGGCGGCCACGGCGGCCAATATCGTCGCCTACCGCAAGGAAAACGGCCCCTTTCACAGCCGGCAGGAGCTGCTGTCGGTCAACCGCTTAGGCCCGGCTACCTTTACGCAGTGCGCCGGCTTCCTGCGCATTAAAGGCGGCGACGAACCCTTGGACAACACGTCGGTCCATCCCGAATCGTACGAGCTGACAGAAAAAATCATCAGCCATTATGGCCTGACGAAAGCAGACCTCCACGACGAAGAAAAACTCCGCGCCCTGCAAAGCAAGGTGCAGATGAACGCCGTCCCTGTCCTGGCCGCCAAATTCCAGGCCGGCGAGCCGACGATCCGCGATATCCTGGAAGAGCTGCGCAAGCCGGGTCGCGACGTCCGCAGCGAATTTCCCTTGCCGCTGACGCGCCGCAACGTCGTATCTCTGGACGAATTAAAAATAGGAACCGCCGTCCGCGGCACCGTCCACAACGTCGTCGACTTCGGCGCGTTCGTCGACTTCGGCTTAAAGACACCGGGGCTGATTCACCGCTCCGAGCTGTGCAATCATCCCTTCCGCCACCCGACCGACGTCATCAGCGTCGGAGACGTCGTCGATGCCGTCATCATCTCCGTCGACAGCTCCCGCGGCCGCGTCGGCTTATCGATCAAAAAATTAAAGCAATCCCTGAAAAGACCAACAGAATCCTGACACAACAGCCAGATGTGCCCCGGCATATCTGGCTGTTTTCCATATTAAAGTATATCTCCGTATACGAAAAAAACGCTAGTGCATCACTGCACTAGCGCTCTCGAGTCTGGTGGGCGATAACAGGATCGAACTGCTGACATCCTGCTTGTAAGGCAGGCGCTCTCCCAGCTGAGCTAATCGCCCAAATAGTGGTGACCCCTACGGGATTCGAACCCATGTTCTCGCCGTGAAAGGGCGGTGTCTTAAACCACTTGACCAAGGGGCCATGGCTCCTCAAGTAGGACTCGAACCTACGACAAATCGGTTAACAGCCGATTGCTCTACCGACTGAGCTATTGAGGAATAACTCATGTGTTCTCACTGGAACGATATTTATTATACTAGTAAGAAAGAAAAAATGCAAGTACTTTTTTGAAATTTTTTTGATGAATTCTGACGCCTCTATGTCCCAGCCTGCTCGCCGGCCTTATACATCCATTTTACCGCAATTACCCTTGTTTCAGCCGTTTGATAAAGCTGAAAATACAATACGCCGACGCAGCAGCCGCCAAGCCGCCTCCGGCATAGCCGATATAGGCAATAGAACTGTACGTAGAAACCATGCCGCCAATCCAGGTGCCGCTGCCGATTCCCAAGTTGAAGATGCCGGAAAAAATAGACATCGCCACGGCAGCCGCGCTGAGAGACGTATGCTGAATTAGTTCGGCCTGGAAAGATACGTTGAAGATCGTAGCAGCCATGCCGAGGACCGCGCATAATATCATGACGGCATACAAGCTGCCTGAAGCCGCGTGCAGCAATAATGGCGGCACAGCCATGCAGATAAACGACAGGCGAAGCATTCCGAAGCGAAAATGGCCGTAGCCGCGCGAAAACAAGACGCTGCCGCCTAATCCGCTGAGGCCGAAAAGAATCAGCGTCAAAGTAATCCACTCTTCCGACATACCGGCAATCTGCTGCAAAAACGGTTCGATATAGCTGTAACTCGTATAATATGCCGTCGCCATGACTACGGTCAGCCCATATAAACGAATCAAGACGGGATTTTTAACGAGCTCCGGCAGCTGCCGTACCGAGAAGGCCGAGCGGCTGGGAATCTGCGGAAATACGCGCCATATATAAACCAAGGTGAGAAAAGATATGATGCCGATCGTCAAGAAGGTCATGCGCCAGCCAATATACAAGCCGATAACGCGGCCTAAAGGCAGGCCTAAAATCATCGCGATAGAGGTTCCCGTCGCCACCATGCTCAGCGCCGTCGAGCGATGTTCCTTTTCTACGAGCTGAACGGCCATAGGAGCCGCAATAGACCAAAAGACGGAATGAGCGCAGGCCACGCAGATGCGCGACGCCGTCAGCAATGCATATTGGCTGGAAAAAGCCGATAGTGCCTGCCCCAGACAAAACACGCCCAGCGTCATCAGCAGCAGCTTGCGGTATTCTACCTTGCAGGCCAGCAGCATGAGAGGCAGCGATAAAATCGTAACCGCCCAGGAATAGGCCGATATCATGACGCCGGCCTGCGCTTCGGTAATCTGAAAGTCCGAAGCGATGCTCGTCAGCAGTCCAATCGGCATAAATTCCGACGTATTAAATAAAAAAGCCGAAACGGTAATCCCCGCCAGGGGCAGAAATTGACGCAATGAAATACGGTGGTTCATAAAAAAACGACATCTCCTGATATAGCTAAGAATTGAACTTCCCTATCATATAAAATTTTAAGCGAAAGGTCAAGAAAAATGCACGTAAAAAAGCTCTCGCGAAAAATCACGAGAGCTTTTGCAATTACATTTACACAGGTAAGAGCAACTCTTACATCATGCCAGGCATGCCGCCCATGCCGGGAGCTGCCGGGGCTGCCGGAGCCGGTTCCGGTTTGTCTGCAACCAACGTTTCCGTCGTCAATACCAAAGCGGCGATGGAAGCAGCGTTCTGCAAGGCCGTACGCGTAACCTTAGCCGGGTCTACGATACCGGCTTTTACCATGTCGACGTATTCTTCCGTCAGCGCGTTAAAGCCAACGCCCTTATCGGATGCTTTAACCTTCGCTACGATAACCGAGCCTTCCAAGCCTGCATTAGCGGCAATCTGACGAACCGGTTCTTCAATAGCGCGTTTTACGAGGTTGATGCCCGTCTGTACGTCGCCTTCTTCATGGAATTCATCCAAAGCCGGGAGAATGTCGATGAACGTCGTGCCGCCGCCGGCTACGATGCCTTCTTCAACAGCTGCGCGCGTAGCGTTCAAGGCGTCTTCGAGGCGAAGCTTCTTATCTTTCAATTCAACTTCCGTCGCAGCGCCGACTTCGATGACAGCTACGCCGCCGGACATCTTGGCCAAGCGTTCCTGCAATTTTTCTTTATCGAAATCAGACGTCGTTTCAGCGATCTGCGCTTTGATCTGCGCAACGCGGTTTTTGATTTCTTCAGCGTTGCCGTGACCTTCAACAATCGTCGTTTCGTCCTTCGTAACGCGAACCTGACGGGCCGTGCCGAGGTCTTCCATCGTAATGCTGTCAAGTTTGCGGCCTACGTCTTCTGTAATGACAGTAGCGCCGGTGAGGATAGCGATATCCTGAAGCATTGCTTTGCGGCGGTCGCCGAAGCCCGGAGCCTTAACGGCAACGGCTCTGAAGGTGCCGCGGAGCTTGTTGACTACCAACGTAGCCAACGCTTCGCCTTCTACGTCTTCTGCGATGATGAGGAGTTCTTTCCCAGCCTGTACGACTTTTTCGAGGACAGGGAGCATTTCCTGAATAGAAGCGATTTTGCGGTCCGTAACGAGGATGTACGGTTCAGTCATAACGGCTTCCATCTTATCCGGGTCCGTTACCATGTACGGGGAAATGTAGCCGCGGTCGAACTGCATGCCTTCGACGACAGACAGCTGCGTACCCATCGTCTTGGATTCTTCAACGGTGATGACACCGTCTTTACCAACTTTTTCCATAGCGTCGGCAATGAGGCCGCCGATTTCTTCGTCGCCTGCGGAAATAGAAGCTACCTGAGCAATAGCAGCTTTATCGGAAACGGCGATGGAACGCTGTTTGATTTCTTCTACCAATTTAGCGACAGCTTTTTCAATGCCCCGTTTCAAAATCATCGGGTTCGCGCCGGCCGCTACGTTGCGCATGCCTTCCTGGATCATAGCCTGAGCCAGCAACGTAGCCGTCGTCGTGCCGTCGCCTGCTACGTCGTTCGTCTTCGTAGCGACTTCTTTGACGAGCTGTGCGCCCATGTTTTCAAAGGGATCTTCCAATTCGATGTCGCGGGCAATCGTTACACCGTCGTTCGTAATCGTCGGGGCGCCGAATTTCTTATCCAATACGACGTTGCGGCCTTTAGGTCCCAACGTAACTTTTACTGCGTTTGCCAAAGCGTCGACGCCTTTGCCCAAAGCGCGGCGTGCTTCTTCATTGAACAAAATCTGTTTTGCCATTGTTAAACACTCTCCTGTATGTAAAGTAATCTAGGTTCTATAAAATTAGCAAATAGCCAAGATGTCGCGTTCGCTGACGATCAAATATTCAGTGCCTTCATATTTGACTTCCGTGCCTGCATATTTGGAGAAAATAATCTTGTCGCCGACTTTTACATCCAATGCAACGCGGCTGCCATTGTCCTGCACTTTGCCGGGACCTACGGCAACGACTTCGCCCTGGCTCGGCTTTTCTTTAGCCGTATCAGGCAAAAAGATGCCGCTGGCAGTTTTTTCTTCTTGTTCCAGTACGCGGATAACAACGCGATCTCCTAACGGTTTTAACATTTTATATTCCTCCTCAATCATACACTGTATCTTTCATCTTGTTAGCACTCGCTGTATCCGAGTGCTAATTACAATATATATATTACTCATGAAAGGTGAAAAAGTCAAGACTTTTGTCTTCTTTTTTTCGCAACCCTTACGTCGAGCCGCCGCGGCGCTGCTCTGCGCTGGCAACGACCGCCTCAGCAACAGATTTTAACGAACGGCGCTTTTTCATGCTGTATTGCTGCAGACGGCGATACGCCTCCTGTTCGGATATCTTATACAGCTCCATCAAGTAGCCCTTTGCCTTTTCGACAACTTTTCTCGTCTCTATGCGCTCGTTCATTTCCCAGAGCTGCCGCGCCGTTTCTTCCTGCCGTTTAAACTGAGATATGGCGATTTCCATGGCAGGAAACAGGTTGACCGGGCTCACGGGCTTGACCAAATACCCCAGCACACCCGAATCCTTGGCTTGCTCAACGACGTCCTGCTGGCTGTAAGCCGTCAGCAGCAAAACCGGCGCAATGCGTTCGTGACAGATCATTTTAGCCGCATGGATGCCGTCCAGCCGCGGCATTTTGATGTCCAGCAATACGATATCCGGCTTTTCTTTCCGCGCCAATTCCAGCGCTTCCACGCCGTCGGCCGCTTCCCCCACGACCACATGGCCGGCTTCTTCGAGCATTTCGCATAAATCCAGCCGGATGATAGATTCATCGTCCCCAATTACGACGCGATACCCCATATTCGTTATCCCCTCTCTGCAATAGAAAACTGTATTCGTACTTCCGTGCCGTGCGGCACAACGGGAGTAAACGACAACTCTCCTTTTAAATCCTTTTCTACCAACGTGCGGACGATTGTCAGGCCCAAATGCTTGCGCCCTTCGCCGCCTTGCGGCAAGGTCATGCCGACGCCCGTATCGCTGACGGTCAGCGCGCACGTCGTCCCTGCCTGCGTCACGGCGACGCGCACTTCCCCTTCGTCCAGCCCCTCAAAGCCGTGGATGATGGCATTAGTAATCAGTTCATTCAGCACTAACGCCAGCGACGTAGCCATATCCGACGGCAGGGGCAGCTCGTTTCCGGAAAACGACGTCCTGACGCGGCATTCCGCCCCGGCCATGCCATGAGTCAGCAGCGACAGCAGCTGTTTGGCGACTACGCAGATATCAATAGATTCTTCGTCGTGGTGCGATAAAATTTCATGAACCAAGGAAATGCTGAGTATGCGGTTTACGCTTTCCTGCAGCACATCCTTCGCCTCCCGGCTTTCGGTCCTGCGCATCTGCATGCGCAGCAGGCTGGCGACAGTCTGCAAATTATTTTTTACGCGGTGGTGAATTTCCTTGATAACCGACGTCTTGATCATCAGCTCTTCTTCTTTGCGGTACAACTCAGTCCGCTCCGTCAAAATAGCTATGACCCGATATACCTTGCCGCGCCGCAGCAGAGGAATGACCCGCCGCGTGACGACGACTTCCCCGAAGGTAATGTCCTCGGCAAAGCCTTCCCGCGTCGCCAGGGCCTGCTTCGCGCCGGTCAGATTGGTCCGGCTGTTGTAGATATTAGAGCCGACCAGCATGCCGGAATATCCGCGCATGTGCATGATGCTTTCCGCCATTTCGTCTGCGTAAATCACGACGCCGTTGCAGTTGATGAGGATGACGCCGTCCTGCACGGATAAGGGGCGGTATAGCTTGCGGAAATCCCTCTCGATGGGGACCTGCAGAGCCAAAAAAGCCGTTTCAGTCAGCATATCGCGGTTGCTTTCTATCGTGCCGACAAAGGCGACGACGGCGATCGTTTCCCCGCCGTTATCGACGAAGGGATAGGCGAACAGCGGCTCAATACGCCCATAATCTACCTCTTTGCTGCCTTGCATCATCTGCCCCGTCTGCAGTACCTGCAGCACGACCGGTTCTTCGTACCCGGCGCAGACTGTTCCAGCTTTTTTTCTATTCGCCTGCGTTTCCGCCGGCTGCAGCAGCGGAAGGCGCTGCGCCGCCAAGACTACCGTGCCTGCCTTCTGCCCCGGCACAAAGACCAGCAGCTCCCGATGGGATAAGTCGCTGGCAAACTGCAGCAAATCTTCGCTGTTTTTTAGAATATGAATTTGTACGTCCGACAAGGCGCTGGCACTGCGGCAAATCGTTTCAATAGAAGACATAATCAGGACCTCTTTAATACGAGGAAATCGCCAAGGCCGGCTTGGCGTTGAGCGTCAGATCGGCGAAATGCCCTTCCAGGGCCATGTAATAAGCCCGGCATCCAATCATCGCCCCGTTGTCCGTACATAAAACGGGCTCTGGCCGATAAAACGAATACCCGTGGGCTGCGCAGGCCTGTTCCATCGCCGCGGCTAAGGCGCTGTTGGCCGAAACGCCGCCGGCAACGGCAATCTTGTTCATACCGCAGTACGCCGCTGCATCCATGGTCTTTTCTACCAGCGTTTCCACTACGGTCTTTTGGAAGCTTGCCGCAACGTCGTGTACATCATAGGGCTGCTTTCGCTGTTCCTGTGTATGAAGGTAATTCAGCACCGCCGATTTTAAGCCGCTGAAACTGAATTCAAAGTTATGCTTTTCATGCAGGGCCTTAGGAAATGCAATGGCGTCAGGATTTCCGTCCTTCGCCAGCTTGTCGATCTGCGGGCCGCCAGGATAGGGATAGCCCATGACGCGGGCAATTTTATCGAAGGCTTCCCCCGCCGCGTCGTCCCGCGTCTGCCCCAGCAGCATAAACGTATTGTATCCTTCAATTTTTACCAGCTGCGTGTGGCCCCCCGACACGACCAGAGCCAAAAAGGGCGGCTCCAGCTCGGGATGGCTGAGGAAATTGGCAAAAATATGCCCTTCCATATGGTTGACGCCGACCAAGGGCTTATCCAAGGCAAAGCTCAGGGCCTTGGCGGCCGCGACGCCGACCAGCAGCGCTCCGACTAACCCCGGCCCATAGGTAACGCCAATGTGGTCTACCTCCTGCAGCGACACGTGGGCCGTATCGAGGGCTTCTTTGATAATCGGCATGACGTATTCGATATGCTGCCGCGAAGCAATTTCCGGGACGACGCCGCCGAATTTACGGTGAATCGGCACCTGCGTCGATATGATATTAGAAAGAATCTGCCGTCCGTCCTGAATAACGGCGGCCGACGTTTCGTCGCAACTCGTTTCTAGTGCTAAAGTATACATCCTTACTCATCCTTTTTATATGAATTGGTAATCCACTGATAATTTTCTCTTTTGCAGTCCATTACATAGGCGTCTTCTTCCGGCTCGGAATAATAGTTTTTCCGTACCGACAGGACCTGATATCCTAATTTGCGGTACAAATGCAGCGCCCCGATATTAGAAACGCGCACTTCCAAAAAAATATCACTGCATCCGTCTTCCCAAGCCGCTTCCATCAAGACCCGCAGCAGCAGCTCGCCATAGCCCTGCCTGCGGTACTGCTTTCTCAGCGCAATATTCGTAATCTGCCCTTCGTCAAGAACGCGCCATAACCCGGCATATCCGGCAATGGTTCCATCTTCATCGGCTAATACATAATACATAGTCAAACTCGGATTGGCCAGCTCTCGGCTTATGGCTTGCAGCGACCACGGCACGGAAAAAGATTCTGTCTCTACGTCGAAAATGCCCTGGGCGTCAGCCCCTTCTGCTTTTCTTACAATCATAGGCACCGTTGGCCTCCATGACGTTTTTCCCACAATACCTCCGCCTCGCTCCGGCGCTTGTACGCCGGCGTCAAGGTCATACAGTCGTCTGCCTCTCCGGCAGCCAGGCGCTGCTGCCCGGCCAGGGCCAGGCTTCCTGCCCGAGGAATGACCATCGTCGGCGGAGCGATGCGGAATAAATCGCTGGCAACGGCGATCTTCTGCCGCCCCAGCAATGCCCCGTCTCCGCAAAATACGACAGGTTCCCCCTGTTTCTGCAGCCGTTCCAGTACGTCGTCCAACGGCATGATAGACACCTCGTCCAATGTTTCCAATACACTTCTGTTCCACTTGTATACCGATGCGTATACGTTTCCCTTCTGCGCGTCGATAAGAGGACAGATTTTATCCGCATTTCCCACAAAATTCCAAGCCAAGCTCGTCGGCGTTTCTATTCCGACAATAGGCGTCTGCCAGGCAAAGGCCAATCCTTTAGCCGTCGCCAAGCCGATGCGCAGCCCCGTAAAAGACCCCGGTCCAATAGATACGACGATCCCGTCGATATCGGCTTTACCGACCGACGCCTTGTCCAGCATATCGGCGATATGCGGCATCAGCTGCTCCGAATGAGTTAATCTTGCTTGTATCGTAAGTTCCGCCCGCAGCGTCTGTTCGTGCAAAAGAGCCACGCTCGACACAAGGCTGGAGGTTTCAATGGCTAACAACATAAGACTCTACCTCTTTTTCCGCGGCAGCCCAGCGGGCGCCGTTAAATTCAAAATGAAAGATGCGTTCCGTCAAACCCTTCTTTTCGATAAAAACGCGAGCCGCGTCCTCCGGCAGTCGTTCGGGGAATTTTTCCGACCACTCGATAACGGTCACGCCTCTCGTCAAGTAATCGTCAAACCCCAGGTCGTCTAATTCATATTCGTCTTCCAGACGATAAAAATCAAAATGCTGCAACGGAACGGCATGTTCATAATAGTTCAATATAGTGAACGTCGGACTGACGACGGGCTCACCGATGCCCATTCCCTTAGCAATTCCTTGGACAAAATGCGTTTTTCCCGCACCCAAATCCCCCTGCAGCGCTAATACGTCGCCGTCGGTCAAAACTCGTCCTAACGCGGCGCCTAAGGCAATCGTATCTTGTTCTGAGCGTGTTTCTATATCTATCATGATGCATCTCCTCAGCTATGAAAATGATTCCAGCCAGTCGGCTGTAATACAGACGTCTTTCCCTCGTGCCGGACGTATACCTGCCCCTTGCCGGGCCGTACCTGCCCAATGGCCGTCACATAGGGACACTCCTGCCGCAGGGCTTCGAAATCTTCGGGAGCCATCGTAAAGATCAACTCATAATCTTCTCCGCCGTTAAATACATAGGCATATATATCTTTCTGTACGACCCGGGCCCATTGCCGCAGCTCCTCACTGCAGGGAATCGCCTCTTTATCCAATATTAAATCGACGCCGCTGGCCTTGGCAATTTCATTCGACTCGCTCGCCAATCCGTCGCTGATGTCATTCAAGCTATGGGCGCGATATGCTACCAAAGCACGTCCTAGTTGTATCTGCGGCGTTGGAAATTGATGAGCTTTTTTCAAATGAGCATACCCATCTATCCCATGAAGAAGTACATCCAGACCGCCGGCAGAATCGCCAATCGTATGCGAAACGGCGACGACATCGCCGGGCCTGGCGCCGCCGCGGCAAATAGCTTTCCCGGACTCTACTTCGCCAAAGGCCGCCACGGTGATGACTAAAGCACCTTTAGACAAAACCGTATCCCCGCCAATAATATTGACGCCGTAGGTTCTGCATATGTCTTTCATTCCCTCATACAGTGCCGTCAAATCAGCCATTTCCATATCCGTGGGAATAGCTGTAGACAGCACGATGTGCGTCGGAATACCGCCCATCGCGGCGATATCGCTCAAATTAGAGGCCACAGCTTTATACCCGACGTCAAACCAGGAAGCCGTCTTCCCTATAATGAAATGACTTCCCTCGACCATCGTATCAATGACAGCAATTTGCTCCATACCTTCTGTCGTCTTATACACAGCTCCGTCGTCGCCAATTCCCACGACGACAGAAGAAGGATTAAACAATGTTCCTTCCTTGACGGCATCGATGAACCCAAATTCGCCGATATCTGAAATCTTCATGTCAGTACTCCTCATATATTTAGACTTTTGAATATATTTTAATAGAAACAAAGTCAAAAGTAAAATCATTAGGCATATTTAGATATACAAAAAAACAGCTCATACAAATTGCATGAGCTGTTCTGTGGTGACCCGGTAGGGATTCGAACCCTAGACCTACTGATTCGTAGTCAGTCACTCTATCCAGCTGAGCTACCGAGTCATGAAAGGGATTCAAACTCTATGAATAGAATCCCTTTTTTGGCAGGGGCAGAAGGACTTGAACCCTCAACCGACGGTTTTGGAGACCGCTACTCTACCAATTGAGCTATACCCCTATAATAATCAGCGGCTTCCTATCCTCCCAGGGGGCCTCCCCCCAAGTACTTTCGGCGTTTGC
>NZ_SJOT01000008.1:0-92530 GCF_012027795.1 Megasphaera sp. SW808 | reverse complement strand
CTTTTCCATAAGAACGCCGCTGCTTTTTTAGTATTATAACGCCAGGGGGATGATTTCATGACAGGACAAGAAATACGCGATATGGATTTAAAATATAATCTGCATTCGTGGTCGAAGCAGAAGGGGCTGAAGCCCTTAGTCATTACGAAGGCGGAAGGCATCTATTTATGGGACAGCGACGGCAAGCGGTATATGGATATGTCATCGGAGCTGGTCAATGCCAATGTCGGCCACGGCAATAAGGAAATCGTCGAAGCCATCAAGGAGCAGGCCGACAAGTATTGTTTCTTATCTCCGGGATTTGCCGTAGAGCCGAGAGCTATTTTGGCAAAAATGGTCATCGAACGGATGCCCGACAACATGGGGAAGGTATTTTTTACCAACGGCGGCGCCGACGCCAATGAAAACGCGATCAAGATGGCCCGTTTGTATACGGGGCGTTATAAAATCATGAGCCGGTACCGCAGCTATCACGGTTCGTCCTTCGGCGCCGGCAATATCAGCGGCGAGCCGCGGCGTTACGCTTTAGAGCCGGGGATTCCGGGATTCATCAAGTTTTTCGACCCCTACGTATACCGGGAAGCCATTTCCTTTGACAGCGAAGAAGCGGCGACGAAATTTTATCTCGCAAAGCTGCGGGAACAGGTCGTATATGAAAATCCATCGTCCATCGCGGCCATCGTCATGGAAACCATTACGGGCTCCAACGGCGTCATCATTCCGCCGAAGGGCTATCTGGAAGGCGTGCGCAGAATCTGCGACGAATTCGGCATCATGATGATTTGCGACGAAGTCATGGCCGGCTGGTGCCGGACGGGCAAGATGTTCGCCTTTGAACATTTCAACGTCAAGCCTGATATCGTGTCCTTTGCCAAGGGCATTACGTGCGGCTACGTGCAGCTGGGCGGCGTCGCCGTTTCCAAGGACATCGCCGCGTTTTTCGACGACCATGTCTTGTCCTGCGGCCTGACGTACAGCGGCCATCCGCTGGCCTGTGCTGCCGGCATCGCCTGCTTGAAGTACTACGATTCGGCCCATATCTTAGAGAACGTAAACGCCGTAGGCGCCGTGCTGGGCGAGCTGGAAGAAGGGCTGAAAGAAAAGCACGCCTGCGTTGGAGACGTCCGCTATATCGGGCTATGGTCGGCTATCGAGCTGGTAAAGGACAAGAATACGAAGGAACCCCTCGTGCCGTATGGGAAGGACGAACAAGGCGTGATGGCTTCTATCGTGCAGTCGTTGATCCGCAAGGGATTTTACACGTATTCACACGAAAATATGATTATCGTCGCGCCGCCCCTGATCATTACGAAGGAACAGCTTTTGGAAGCTATGGATATTCTGGACGGCGTACTCGGTGAGGTAGACGCCATGATATAGCGGGGGCTTCTCGCAGCGTGCATGGAGAGCGCACGTTTGATGGCCTGTCGGGGTTAGATATTTAAGCGGTGCAGAGATTTTCTAAAAATGTTTGTGCAGATGTCTAATTGCTTTTTGTATTTTTAAGTGTTAAACTTATTTCATTCCAAAAATAAAATATTTCAAATGACGACGGCGTTATTATTAAAACATAATTGCGCCGTCTTTCTTTTTTTGGAAATATCGTTGGGAAAGGGGGACATGGATATGATGGAAATCAAGGCGATCATTCGCCGGGAATGTCTGAATGCCTTAAAAGACGGGCTGGCTGAAAAGGGCCTGTACGGCCTGACCCATTGGCCCGTAGTGGGACGAGGGAAACAGCGGGGCGTCATCGTAAACGGCGTATCCTACGACGAGCTGCCGAAGGAAATGGTGTACATCGTCGTTCACGACGACCATAAGACGGAAGTGATTCAAACGATTATCTCCGCATGCCAGACCAAGCCGAAGGGAACTCCTGGAGACGGGCGGATATTCATCAACAGGCTGGACGAAGGATATACCATAAGCCAGCAGCTGCTCTGAACGGAGAGAAACACGGCATAGGAACGGAGGGAAATACATGATGGAAGGCACATTATGGCTGCAGTTCGTGCAGCAGCTCATTAACGGCATATCCTTAGGCAGCATTTACGCCCTTATCGCCTTGGGATATACGATGGTATACGGCATTATGAAATTGATTAACTTCGCTCACGGCGATATCTACATGATCGGCTCGTACGTCGGATTTTTTGCGATTACGGCCATGGGGCTGCCCTTTGTACCGGCGATTCTGGCGGCGATGGTCATGACGGGGATTTTGGGGATGGTCGTCGAACGGCTGGCGTATAAGCCCCTTCGCCATAGCCCGAAAATCGCCATATTGACGACGGCCATCGGCGTCAGCTTGTTTTTGGAATACACGACGATGCTCGTCTTGTCGCCGCAGCCGCGGACCTTTCCGCACGTACTGGACAACAGCGTGTACCACATCGGCGGCTTGGTCATTTCGTTTCAGCAAATCGTCATCTTCCTTATTTCGGTCGTGCTGATGCTGATTCTGACGTACGTCGTGAACTATACGAAAATGGGCAAGGCGATGCGGGCCGTTTCGTACGATCCCGACGCGGCCCAGCTCATGGGAATCAACGTAGACAAGACGATTTCCTTTACCTTCTGCATCGGGTCGAGCTTAGCCGGCGCGGCAGGCGTCCTCGTCGGGATTTACTATAATTCCATCGAGCCCCTCATGGGCATCATGCCGGGCATGAAGGCCTTCGTAGCGGCCGTCCTCGGCGGCATCGGCATCATTCCCGGCGCGATGACCGGCGGCATTATCCTAGGCGTCGTCGAAGCCATGGTCAGCGGATTTATTTCGTCTACCTTCCGCGACGCCGCGGCCTTTGCCATTTTGATTATTATCTTGCTCATCAAGCCGACGGGACTGTTCGGAAAGAATGAACGAGAAAAAGTGTAGGTGATGAATATGATAAACCGATTGCGAAAACAAGACGCTGTATTCTTACTCGCCGCCGTCGTCGTCTTTGCCGTCCTGCAGTTTTTGATGGCCGAACGAATCGTATCGTCGTTTTGGCGTCTGAATATCTCTTTGATTTGCCTGAACGTCATGCTGGCGTCCAGCTTGAACCTGATTAACGGCGTTACGGGACAGTTCTCCCTGGGGCACGCCGGATTTATGGCCGTCGGCGCTTACGTGTCGGCCGTATGCACCGTATTCCTGCACCTACCCTTCATCGTCAGCCTCATAGGCGGTGCGGCCGCTGCCGGCCTGCTGGGCTTTCTCGTCGGCGTGCCGACGCTGCGGCTGCAGGGCGATTATTTAGCTATCGCCACGCTGGGCATGGGGGAAATTATCCGCATCTGCATTTTGAATATACAGCAAGTAGGCGGCGCGTCGGGGATGTCGGGCATTCCGCGGGATACGACCTTTCCCTGGCTGTTTATCTGCATGGTCGTCACCTTGTTCGTCTTAAAGAATATCATCCACTCTAAGCAGGGGAGAGCCTGCCTGGCCGTACGGGAAAACGCCATTGCAGCCGAAGCCATGGGCATCAACACGACGGAATTCAAGGTATTTGCCTTTACGATTGCGTCGATGTTCGCCGGTTTGGCCGGCGCGCTGTTCTCTCATTACTTCGGCATCGCCCATCCGTCGAGCTTTACCTTTATGCGGTCTTTCGACATCATGACGATGGTCGTATTAGGCGGCCTGGGCAGCTTGTCCGGATCGGTCATCGGCGCCTTTATCCTGACCTTGATTGCCGCCGTAATGCAGAGCTATCCCGAATACCGCATGATCGTATACGCCTTGCTGCTCATCATACTCATGCTGTACCGTCCGAATGGGATTCTCGGCAATAAGGAGCTGGCTGAGCTGATGCTGTCCAAATGGAAGAAGGGGGGACGCGGCGATGGACCCGTTGCTGAAAACAAATAATGTATCCATATCCTTCGGCGGCATCAAGGCCGTCCAGGATTTTAACATCGTATTGAACCGGGGCGAGCTCGTCGGCCTCATCGGGCCGAACGGCGCAGGGAAGACGACGGCCTTCAACTTGCTGACCGGCGTATATCAGCCGACGACGGGGACCATTGAATTCGACGGCGTCGACGTCACGGGGATGAAGCCCTATAAAATTACGCAGCACGGCATTGCCCGCACGTTTCAGAACATCCGCCTGTTTGGAAACTTAACCGTATTGGATAATGTCAAAATTGCCTGCAATTACCTGGTCAACTACAGCCTGGCCGAAGCGATCCTGCGCGTCGGCCGGTACGGGAAGGAAGAAGAACGGATTGAACGCGAAGCGATCGAGCTGCTGCGGCTGTTTAAGCTCGACGATAAAAAGGACGAGCTGGCGTCCAATCTGCCTTACGGCTTGCAGCGCCATCTGGAAATTGCCCGGGCCCTGGCGGCCCGGCCGAAGCTACTCCTGCTGGACGAACCGGCGGCGGGCATGAATCCGCAGGAAACGCTGGATCTCATGCATTTGATTGAAGAAATACGGAAGCGCTTCGAGCTGACGATTTTACTGATCGAGCACGACATGTCCCTGGTCATGGGGATTTGCGAACGATTATACGTCCTGGAATTCGGCAAGATATTGGCCCAAGGGATACCGCAGGAAATCAAGTCGAACGCCGATGTCATACGGGCGTATTTAGGCGAGGAGGTGTGATTATGAGCCTGTTGGAATTAAAGGATATCAACGTCTACTACGGCGCGATCCACGCCCTGAAGGGGATCAGCCTAAGCGTCGAAGAAGGGCAGGTCGTCAGCCTCATCGGTGCGAACGGCGCCGGCAAGACGACGACGCTGCGGACGATTTCCGGGCTGCTGCACTCCAAGACCGGGTCTATTTCTTTCATGGGAAAAGAGCTGCGGCATGGCAGCGCCGAATCCATCGTGCGGCTGGGGATTTCCCATTGTCCCGAAGGACGGCGGGTCTTCGCCGATATGTCCGTCAAGGAAAACCTGGAAATGGGAGCCTTTACCCGTAAGGATAAGAAAGAAATTTCCCAGACCATGGATATGATTTACGACCATTTTCCCCGCCTGAAGGAACGGATGAACCAGATGGCTGGCACCCTTTCCGGCGGCGAGCAGCAGATGCTGGCCATGGGCCGGGCGCTGATGAGCAAGCCGAAGCTGCTCCTCCTGGACGAACCGTCTATGGGGCTGGCGCCTATCCTGGTCAAGGAAATATTCAACATGGTGCAGGAAATCCATAACATGGGGACGACGGTGCTGTTAGTCGAACAGAACGCCCGCATGGCCCTGGCCATTTCCGATTACGCCTATGTACTGGAAACAGGGCACATATCGCTGGAAGGAGAGGCTCAGTCGCTGGCCGAAAGCGAAGAAGTGCGGAAGGTGTATTTGGGCGGCTGAGGCCCGTTACGGCGGATATACCATTACAGGTATGTTATATATACAGTTTAGGAGGGATACCTTATGACTATGAGTACATTGAAAAGATGCGTGTTGGCTGCCGTGGCCGTTGCGTCGATGGCCGTCATGCTGACGGGCTGCAGCGGCAGTTCGGGAGAATCAAGTGATACGATTAAAATCGGCGCAAACCTGGAATTGACGGGCAACAGCGCGTCGTACGGCACGTCGGCCAAGAACGGCATCGAAATGGCCGTCAAGGAAATCAACGACGCCGGCGGCCTGCTGGGAAAGAAAATTGAAGTCAGCTACGCCGACAACCGCAGCGAAGCGACGGAAGCGGCCAACGCCATGCAGAAGCTGTTGGATGACCAGGTCGATTTCATCGTCGGCCCGGACACGTCGAGCGGCGCCCTGGCCTGCGTCGCCACGGCAGATCAGGAAAAAATACCGATGATTTCGCCGTTCGGCACGAATCCGGACATTACGGTCGATCCGGCGACGCATAACGTACGGCCTTACGTATTCCGCGCCGCCTTTATCGATACCTTCCAGGGCAAGGCCATGGCCGATTTCGTAGCCGATACGCTGAAGGCGAAGAAAGCGGCCGTATACGTAGACAACTCCAGCGATTATTCGAAGGGGCTGCAGAAATTCTTTGAAGAAGAATTCGGCAAAAAAGGCGGCTCTATCGTAGCGACGGAAGCGTATCTGCAGAAGGACACGGACTTTAAGGCGGCCCTGACGAAGATCAAAGCGGCCAATCCTGACGTCATCTTCGTTCCCGGATATTATCAGGAAGTCGGCATGATTATCAAGCAGGCCCGCGAAATGGGCATGACGCAGCCGATTGTCGGCGGCGACGGCTGGGACAGCACGAAGCTGGCGGAAATTGCCGGCGCGGCGAACCTGGTCGACTGCTACTTCAGCAACCACTATTCGTCCGACGATACGTCCGAAGTCGTTCAGAATTTCGTTTCCAATTATCAGAAGGCCTATGGCCAGAAGCCGGATGCTCCGGCAGCTGTGGCATACGACAGCATGATGATTTTGGCCCAGGCTATCAAGGACGCCAACAGCACGGATAAAGATACAGTGAAGGCAGCGCTGGAAAAGATCAGCGGATTCAACGCGGTCAGCGGCAAGATCAGCTTTAACGAGTTCCACGATCCCGTCAAGTCGGCAGTTGTCCTGAGCTTTAAGGACGGAAAGCAGATCTTTGTTACCAAGGTAGAACCGTAAGGGCGATTCGTTACCGATACCTCAGCTAACCCATATAGATTCCTCTATCAAAGGGAGAAGACGAAGCGGAAGCTTTTTCTTCTCCCTATCCCCTTTTCCGGGGTATGTGCTATACTTTGGGTAACGTTACTGTGAGGTGCATCGTATGAGCGGACGTCGCATCATATTCTTGGACAACTTGAAAACCCTGGTCATCGCCCTGGTCGTCGTGTTTCACGGCGCCATGTCCTATATGGCTTACGCGCCGGAGTGGTGGTACGTGCTGGACGATGAGCGGTCCCTGGCGGCGACGGTATTCGTCGTCTGGGCCGACGTGTTCATCATGCCGGTCATGTTTTTTATTTCCGGCTATTTCGGTGCGGCGTCCCTGGCAGGAACGGGGAGCTTTTGGAAATCGAAATGGAAGCGCGTCGGCCTGCCGTGGCTGTTCGGCTCGGTTTGTATCGCTCCGTACATTGCCTATCTGTATATGCTCAGCCGGTCTGTGCCCATGACATTTTACCAGTTTTATATGGAATGGTTTTGGGGCGTTTTTTATCAGCAGGCCCAGTATTGGTACCTGGGATTTTTGATGGCCTTGTACGGCCTGCTGTACCTGAGCCGGCGTTTGTGTCCGGCGTGGCTGCAGCCGTCGCAGAGCCGGTTTTCCCTGACAGTCTTTTTCGGCTGCGCCGTCCTGTGCGCTCTCGGCATGGGGGCGATGCTGCAGTGTTACGACGACGCCGTGTGGATTCATCCACTATACGTGCTGTGTTTTCAGCCGACGCGGGCTCCCTTGTACCTCGTCGTATTCGGGCTGGGAGCCTATGCCTGGCGCAGCCGCTGGTTTTCCCAGGGCCAGTTCGCCTCTCCGGCAGTCTGGGGCGCTGCTTTTGCCGTCCTGTCCGTCGCGTATACGGCCTTTCGCTTTGACTATGGATATAGCTGGCATGAACTAGGCTGCTATTCCGTTGCCTTTGCCGTCCTGCACAGCCTGTTCTGCCTGACGGCCGTCACAGCGTTGACGGCCTCGTTCCAGCGCTTTGCCGATTCGTACGGGCCGTGGGGACGGCAGTTGTCGTCCCTGTCGTATGGCGTGTATTACATTCATCAGGTCGTCGTCATGCACGTCGTCTGGCTGCTGCGGCCCTGGGACGGAGGCGTCTATGCCAAGTACGCCGTCATGTGCGTCTTGTCCCTTTGCATCTGCACGCTTCTGAGCCGGTACGTCCTCAGCCGCATACCGTCCTTTTCCTCGTCGAAATCGAGATAACAGAACAGCCCCTCGGAGAGATTTCCAAGGGGCTGTTTTTTAGCGTGCGTGTTGTTTATTTTAAGTGGGCGATGACGGCGTCGCGGTATGCTTCCGTCGTGGCCTTGCCGCCGAGGTCCGGCGTGAGGCATTGGTTTTCCGCCAGCACGGCGTCGACGGCGCTGCGGATATTGGCGGCGACGTCCGTTTCGCCGATGTATTCCAGCATCATGCAGGCCGACCAGAGGAAGGCCGTCGGGTTGGCGATATGCTTGCCGGCAATGTCGGGGGCGCTGCCGTGGACGGCTTCGAACATGGCGAAGTCGTCGCCGACGTTCATGGACGGCAGGAGGCCGAGGCCGCCGATGAGGCCGCTGGTCAGGTCCGATACGATGTCGCCGTACAGGTTGGGCATGACCATGACGTCGAAGTTTTCCGGGTACATGACGAGCTGCATGCACGTGTTGTCGACGATTTTGTCGTCGCTTTCAATCTGCGGGTATTCCTTGGCGATTTCCCTGAAAATATCGAGGAACATGCCGTCGCTCATCTTGAGGATATTGGCCTTATGGACGCAGGTGACTTTTTTGCGGCCGTTGGCGACGGCGTAGTCGAAGGCGGCGCGGATGATGCGTTCGCTGGCCTTGCGCGTAATGAGCTTGATGGCCTGGACCGTGTCGTCGTTCATCTTGTATTCGACGCCGATGTACAGGTCTTCCGTGTTTTCGCGGAAGGTGACAATGTCGACGTTAGGGAAGGGCGTCGGCACGGCAGCGTTCGATTTGGCCGGACGGATGTTGGCGTACAAATCGTATTTGTTGCGCAGCGTGACGTTGAGGGAGCGGAAGCCCTTGCCGACAGGCGTCGTAATAGGCGATTTCAGCAGGACCCGCGTCTTTTCAAAGGAAGAAAAGGCGGCGTCGGGAATGAGAGCGCCGTTCTTTTCGTATTCGGCGGCGCCGACGTTGAAGATTTCGTATTCCAGGGGAGCCTTGGCGGCTTTTAAGATGTCCAGGACGGCGTCGGTGATTTCCGGGCCGATGCCGTCGCCTTTAAATACGGTGATGGTTTTCATGTTATCTGTCCTCCATAGGTATATAATCCATTAAGTCGCCGACATACTTCGCTGCCGGACGGACGATGCGGTTGTCGTACAGCTTGTGCTCGATGTTGTGGGCCAGCCAGCCGACCATACGGCTGATGACGAACAGGGGCGTGTACAAATCGCGGGGAATGCCCAGCATGTGATAGGCGAAGCCGCTGTAGTAGTCGACGTTGCTGCACATATTCGCGCCTTTTTCTTCGCTCAAGGTCTTCTTGGCGATGCGTTCGAAGCGCGTGTAGAAATTAAAGATATCTTCCATGCCCTTTTCTTTGGCTAACTGGCCGCAGTAGTGGCGCATGATTTCGGCGCGGGGGTCCGACAGGGTGTATACGGCGTGGCCGAAGCCGTATATCAGCTTATCCTGATGGCGGAACTGGCCGCGGAGGATGCGTTCGATGACGTCCTTGATCTGGGCGTCCGTGGCCTTGATGCCGACGGCGTCCATGATGTTTTCCATCATGAGGGACACGCGGACGTTGGCCCCGCCGTGGCGCGGGCCCTTCAGGGCGCCGATGGAGCTGGCCATGCTGGAATAGATGTCCGTATTCGTCGACGAGACGACGACGTTCGTAAAGGTCGAGTTCGTACCGCCGCCGTGGTCGGCATGGAGGAACAGCAGGAGGTCGAGGAGCTGGGCTTCCTTCGGCGTGAAGGCGCTGTCGAGGCGGAGCATGGACAAGATGTTTTCCGCCGTCGAGTAATCCTTGCGCGGATAGTGGATGACCAGGCTCTGGCGGTTGTAATAGTGCACCTTGGACATGTAGGCGTAGACGGCGATGGACGGCAGCTTGCTCATGATGTTGAGGCCCTTGCGCAGGGTCTGGTATACGTCGGTGTTGTCCGGGTCTTCGTCGTAGTTGTACAAGGTGATGAGGGAGTGCTGCAGCTTGTTCATCAGGTTTTTTCCCGGCAGCCGCAGGAGGTTCATTTCCAAAAAGTCGTCGGGCAGGTCGTAATTTTCCTGGAGGACGTTGCAGAAGGCGTCCAGCTCTTCCCGCGTCGGCAAGTAGCCGAACAGGAGGAGGAAGCAGGCTTCTTCGTACAAGTAGCCGTTGTAGCGTTCCTTTTTCGCCAAATCGCGGATATCTAAGCCGCGGTAATAGAGGATGCCGTCGCAGTCTACCTTATTTCCTTCGGCGTCGCGCTTATAGCCTACGACGTCGGCAATGCGGGTCAGGCCGACGAGGACGCCGGTATGGTCTTCGTTGCGCAGGCCGCGCTTTACGCCGTACTTGGAAAACCATTCGCGGGGAATCTGTGTATAATTTTGTGATTTTCCATAGAATTGGGCCAAAAAGATGTTATTGTCCATGTGATTCCTCTCTTTCCGGAAACGAACTGTGCATAGCTTCGTTACTAATTATTCCAGAATATTTATAAAAATGCTTTGTAGAAATAGACGCAGCCATTTTTGCAAAGTATAAGTTATTATAGCATGATTACAGAAAAAAATAAATACGAATAATCGCGGATACCCAGTGGGTAAGGGTAGTCAGGGCCAGAATAATTATGATATAATATGGTGTATGTGAAGATAAAATTTTATATTATGAAATTTATTTACATAAATTTCGACATGAGAAATGTAATGCAGCATCGCACAGATGAAGAGGGGGATTGGACATGATTCAATTATATGAAGGCGGCGCGTACTTAGTGCACGGTTCGGAGCTCGTGCCGGAACGGGAAGCGGCGCGGGTAGAACAGCTTACGGGCAAGGCTCCCGATAAGGACGAAGCCCGCAAGGGGACGATTGCCTACTCGATTTTGCAGGCTCATAATACGTCCGGATCGATGGACCATTTAAAGATAAAATTCGACGCCATGGCGTCCCACGATATTACCTTTGTCGGCATCATCCAGACGGCGAAGGCTTCGGGCATGGAAACGTTTCCGCTGCCCTACGTGCTGACGAACTGCCACAATTCGCTGTGCGCCGTCGGCGGCACGATCAACGAAGACGACCACGTATTCGGATTGTCGGCAGCTAAGAAATACGGCGGCATCTTTGTACCGCCTCACATCGCCGTCATCCACCAGTACATGCGGGAAAAGATGGCCGGCTGCGGCAAGATGATCATCGGCTCGGACAGCCACACGCGGTACGGCGCCCTGGGTACGATGGCCGTCGGCGAAGGCGGCGGCGAGCTGGTCAAGCAGCTCCTGCGCGATACGTACGACGTCGCCTATCCGGGCGTCGTAGCCGTATACCTGACGGGCAAGCCCAGCCCGGCCGTCGGCCCCCACGACATCGCTATCGCCATCGTCGGCGCCGTCTTTAAGAATGGATATGTAAAGAACAAAGTCATGGAATTCGTCGGCCCCGGCGTGGCGTCGATGAATACGGATTATCGCAACAGCGTCGACGTCATGACGACGGAAACGACGTGCCTGTCGTCAGTATGGCGCACCGACGACGATACGAAGGCTTACCTGACCCAGCACGGCCGGCCTCAGGATTACAAGGAACTCAATCCGGCCGACGTCGCCTACTATGACGGCGTCATTTACGTCGATTTGAGCAAAATCAAGCCGATGATCGCCATGCCCATGCATCCGAGCAACGCCTTTACCATCGACGAGCTCAACGCCAATCTGGCTGATATCCTTCATGAAACGGAAGAAAGCATCAACGGCCGCATGAGCAATCCCGACCTCCATTACAGCCTGATGGATAAGATTGCTGACGGCAAATTCCACGTCCAGCAGGGCGTCATTGCCGGATGCGCCGGCGGCAACTACGGCAACGTCATGGCCGCCGCTCATATTTTGAAGAACGCTTCCTGCGGCGACGGCGTCTTTACCCTTGATGTCTACCCGTCGTCCCAGCCCGTGTACATGGACTTAGTCCGCAAGGGCGCCGTGGCCGGTCTTCTGGCCGCCGGGGCGATATTCAAGACGGCCTTCTGCGGCCCCTGCTTCGGCGCAGGCGATACGCCGGCGAACAACGCCTTCAGCATCCGCCATACGACGCGCAACTTCCCGAACCGCGAAGGCTCGAAGCCGGGCAGCGGCCAGTTCTCCGCCGTAGCCCTCATGGATGCCCGTTCCATCGCGGCGACGGCGGCCAACGGCGGCGTCCTCACGTCGGCCGAAGGCTACATGGACGATTATACAGAACCGCCTTACGACTATGACAACTCGTCCTATGCGTCGCGCGTATACCAGGGCTTCGGCCAGGCCGACGGCGAAGCGGCTCTCGTATACGGGCCGAACATCAAAGACTGGCCGGACATGGAAGCCCTGGCCGACAATATCCTGGTCAAGGTCTGCTCGAAGATCATGGATCCCGTGACGACGACAGACGAACTGATTCCGTCGGGCGAAACGTCGTCGTACCGCTCCAATCCGCTGGGACTGGCTGAATTCACCTTGTCCCGCCGCGACCCGGAATACGTCGGCCGGGCCAAGGCAGTCGACGCGGCAGAACGGGCCCGCATAGCCGGACAATGCCCGGCCTCTGTCGACAAGGAGCTGAAAGACGTCTTTGCCAAGCTGAAAGAGACATTTGCCGACGCCGATATGGCGGCGACGGAAATCGGCAGCATGATTTACTGCGTCAAGCCCGGCGACGGCTCGGCCCGCGAACAGGCGGCCAGCTGCCAGCGCGTCCTCGGCGGCCTGGCCAATATCTGCCGGGAATACGCGACGAAGCGCTACCGCTCCAACGTCATCAACTGGGGCATGCTGCCCTTCCAGATGAAGGACGACCCGTTCTTTGAAGTCGGCGATTACATCTATATCCCCAACGTCAAGGCAGCCCTCGACGGCGACATGAAGGACATCAAGGCCTACGTCGTCGGCAAAGAACTTCAGGAAATTTCCCTGTACATCGCAGCCATGACCGACGCGGAAAAAGAAATCGTCAAAGCCGGCAGCCTCATCAATTTCAACTGCAATAGACAAAAGGCGTAATTGGCGAGTTAGTGTAAAATAATTGTGGGAAAACTTTACTGCACAAAAGTGAAGAACATATAAAAAGAGAAGGAACTTCTTTGGTATAATGAAATCACCACAATCTCACGCAAAGGAGTCCTTCTCATGAACATTATACAACAGATTCTTTCTCTCAGTACAGACTTTTTTAATACAAACCTTGAAGCGATGGTAACGGGCCAGGCGTCCCTGACCGACGTGACGCTGGCTGTACAAGAGTTTGTGCAGAACCTGGGGCGGGAGGTGTTGTCGGCAATGTTAGAACAGGCCGATGAAGCCATCTATGAAACGGTGAAGCCGCAGCGTACCTATCAGATCAAAGAAACAGCCCGTCCGCGTACCTTGGTAACCACGTTTGGAGAAATCACCTTTCACCGCCGGTATTACCGACAGAAAGACACGGGCCGCTACACCTATCTGCTGGACGAATGGTGCCAGCTGCCGGCGTACAGCCGGATCGAGGCTTCCTGTCAGGCCCGGATGGCAGAACATGCCAAGGATATGAGTTATGCGAAAGCAGCCCAAGTATCCACTCCGGTCCCGGTAAGCAAACAGAGCGTGCGGAACGTCTTATGCCGGTTGGGGACGATCCCGAATACAGCGGCGCCCCTGCCGGAACGGAGGCCGAAGGTATCCGAACTGTTCATCGAAGCCGACGAAGACCATGTGGCGATGCAGCAGGGAAACAGCCGGCAGCTGCGGCTGGCCTATGTATATGAAGGGAAAGTATCGGAGGGGAGAACCCGGAGAACACTGACCGCAAAGCGAGTATTCACGGGATATGGGATGCCTTGGGACGAAATCAAAGAGTATATCCAAACCGTATACGGCAGCCCGGAGATTACGATTCTGGGAGACGGGGCGGCGTGGATACAGAGCGCGACGGCGTACCTGGAAAAAAGCCGATGCGTCATGGACGGATTTCATGTTGTCAAATACTTGCGGCAGATAGCGGGGACGAAAACGCTCCAACCTCTGTATGACGCCTTGCTGGCCAATGACCGGGAACAATTCTGCCGGGAAGCTGAACAGAAGATACGGCACCGTCCGTATCGGAGAAAGGCGATTCGCAAAGGTCAACAATATATCCTAAACCATTGGGAAGGGATTCGGGACTGGCTGCAGCACCGGGAGACATTCGCCAGCAGTACGGAAGGGCATGTTAGTCATATCCTGTCGGCCCGGCTGAGCTCACGTGGAATGGGCTGGAGTAAGGATGGGGCGGAACGGATTGCCCGCTTGCGGACGTTGGCAGAAAACGGCGGCGACGTGTGGCGCTATGCCTTGGATAGCCTGACGAAGAAAGCCATCAATACAGTACCAGACCTGAATCCACAGGAACTGACGCGGCAATGCCGACGCCGGCGGCTGCCGTACTGCGTGTATAATGCAGAGCACAGCTTCCATATGCCAGGGAGCGAAGACGCATTACACGGAAGATGGATGAAAGATATCCAAAACAGTGGATATCACCATATACATTAGATACTAAAAGGCCGGATTTACATGCCAAGATGTTTCTGTCAAATATATACCCACAACAACTTGACACTGTCAATTGGCGAAATATTCATTGACGGATGCGCCAGATATTGATATACTGAATGTGGAAAATGGTATTACTAAAAAATTTCCATCAGCGCAGTAAAAACGAAAATCCCCTAGTTGCCGCTAGGGGATTTTCTATTCCATTTCAGAGGCGGCTTAGACCTCAGGCTGACTACCGGTTACTCTCCATCCAGCCATCTACAAACATAGTGACATACTATGCCTGCCGCGAGGGAGATCATAAATGGTATTACCAATTCCATATCAGCGCACCTCCTTCCTTCTACCAGTATGGAGGCGGTAGCGCATGTATTATATCATGCCGTTATGAGATTGAAAAGCGTATATTTAGATAGGTTATGCTGTATGAGCATCATGAAGAAGAGTTTATACGGCATACATTCTTTGCGGTTTCTGAAAGGGATACGGCAGGATAAGAACACAAAGACAGCAGGCAGGGAACGGGATTCTCTGCCTGCTGTCTTTACATTTTACCATGGTGTACGTATTATTTTAGGATGACCTTGGCGACTTGTTCTGCTGCCAGCTTGTAGCCATTCGGTTCGGCTTCGAGCATGTTGAGGTACATATAGGACAACTGCGCGCCGACGTAGTTGCGGAAATGGTTGAAGGCTGCTCCTTCCAGGTCGGCCTGGCTCATGCCGTATTCCTGATAGGCGATTTTTTTTAGGAGCAGGACCGTCTTCTGAGCTGCCGGCGACGACAGTACCCAGTCGTGGTCGCCGAGGTGGACGATGTAGCCTTCCTGATGATGGGGATTGGGAATCGTCTGGCCGTCTTTGCCGACGAGGCCGTAGGCGACGGGATCCTTGCCGGCGATGATGGCGGCGGCTTTCAGCCAGCCGGCGACGTCGGCTTCTTCTTTCTTAGATGTCGGCGCGCCGTGGGCGCAGGCCTGGGCGACGACTTCTTCTGCCGGAAAACCGCGGTAGATGACTTCTGCCAGCGCCAGGGCGTGGTGCGCTCCTTGACCGGCAATGGTATATTCCGTCAGAGACGAGCCGTCGGCGTTCCACTGGAAGACGAAGGGCTTGGAAATATCGTGCAGGGCCTGAGCGGCGATGGCGATATCCTTGTTGACGGAGTAGTAAAAGACTTCCTCATAGGTCCGGCAGATGTAATCCGTAATGTGCATGTTGCAGCTCGTATGGGTAGCCAGCCCGCCCGGATAGGGATGGTGGCTGCCGTAGCCGCTGCCGGGAGCCGTTTTAAATTTCTGCACGGCGCCGTTAAAGGGCGGCAGTATGTGCTTTTCGTCGATTTTCGACGTGTCGATTAAGTTCTGGGCGGCCAATGCGGAATAGAGGCGGCTGCGGGATGCGGCGGACGAATATTCCTGCATAAAGGTCGGCGTCGGGTCGTTGAGAAGACGGACGACGGCCTGGCGGAGGCTTCCGTTTTCAATCGTATTGGATAATCTCAGGATGTCGTCGAAGGATTTTTGTACCAGCGGCGAAGCGTTGGCGGCTGCGACGGCGTTTTTGGGAATGTCTTTAAATGCGACGGGCTTCAGCGTCCGCTTCGGATTGTCGAGTTCCCGGGCGAAGGAAAAGGACGGCATGGAAAACATGGCCGCTCCCAATGCGGCTCCGCCGGCGAGCTTTAAAAAGCTGCGGCGCGATACGGTATGTTCAGATGACGGCGTTGACATAGTGTGATTCCTCCTTAAAGGCCTTTTCAATTTACCGTTAGTATAGTTCCCTTTTGTATATACTTTGTGAACATACCGTAAAGGTATTGTATGGAATGAAGGCCCGGTGAAATTTTACAAAAAGAACAGGCCGATTTTACGAAAGGGCTATGAAACTTTGCTACAGTAAGGCCAAAGGAGGCGCAGTCTATGTTAGGATTAGGTTTTCCGGAATTGGCGTTGATTTTAGTGATCGGACTGGTCGTATTCGGGCCGGGAAAGCTGCCGTCTGTCGGCGGCGCATTGGGCAAGAGCCTGCGGGAGTTTAAAACGGCCGTTCGCGATGGAGAAGAAACTAAGAAGCCGGCATCTGCCGACGCTTTTCATGAGACAAAAGCGGGCGATGCATAATATCGGCCGTATGAGCGCAAATTCTTTATAACAACATTCCCTGTCGGCTGGCAGGGAATGTTTGTCATTTACTTACTTGCAAGTTTCTTTTTTTTCAGCGTTCTGATTCTGGAGGACATAATACAGTACGGCGCAGCACGCCAGCAGCACGGCCAGCGCCGCATACATGACGCGAAAACCGGCATAGGGGAGCAGTGCGCCTAAAACCAGAGGGCCTGCGCCGACGCTGAGATCCATGAAGACGAAAAACGTCGACGTCGCCAGGCCCATGCGGCCGCGAGGAGCTAAGCCGATAATGATGGCTTGAGAACAGGACATATACGTCCCATATCCCAGCCCCATCAGCGCGGCGGCGCCCAGCAGCATCCAGCCGGACGTCGACAGGCTGATGAAGCACAGGCTCAGGGCAAAGAATAAAAATGCCGGGTACATGACGAAATTCGCGCCTCGGCTGTCGAACCATCGTCCTGTAAAAGGCCGGGAGCATACGGTAACCAGGGCGTATATGAGGAAAAAATATTTGCTGCTGGCGAGGAGATCCGCTTCTTTGGCAAAGGAAGCCATAAATCACAGGATAGCGGCGAACCCCAAGTTGACGAGGAGGGTGAGAAACGCGACGGGAAGAGCTGTCGGCTCTATGAAGTTTTGCAGGGAAAGATAGGAGCGAGGCCTTGCGGAGGCAGACGGATCATGGTCCGATGCCGGCACATGGAGCAGAGCCGTCGCCGCGAAGGCCAGTATCAGCAGAGCGCTGCCGGCGACGAGGTTGTGCAGAATCATGCCGCTGCTGTAGAAATACAAGCCGGCAAAGGGTCCGATAGCCGTTCCCAGCGTAACAAACATGGCGTAGTAGCTTGTTCCTTCACCGCGGCGGGCTGCCGGGACGAGGTGAGCCATGATCGTCCCCGTCGTAGATGACGACAGGCCGAATCCGACGCCCTGGACGAAACGGGCTGCGTAGAGGAGATACAGGCTGTGGATTCCTATGTTCAGGAGAGAGGCTGCTAAAAAGAGGAACAGGCCGATATATAAGGAGCGTTTCAGGCCGATTCGTTCGATACATCCGCCCAGAAACAGGCGGGCAAATAAGGTTCCTAAGATAAAGATGCCGCAGGCCAATCCCGCTTCTGCCAGCGAGGCGTGAAGCACCGTCGCCGCGTAGTCGGCTATAACGACCATCGTCATATAATACGATTGGTTTACGACGAAGCAGACGATGCAGTTCAGGATAAAATCTTTGGTCCAGATGGCCGAAGTATTCATGACGTGTTCTCCTTTTCTGTTATTGTACAACTAGTTGTATATAAGAGCAAAAAAACGACATCATACGTTGTCGTTTATTTTCAGGAGTAAGGAAAGGAGCTGGTCTTTTTCCTCTTCCGACAATCCCTTTAAAAGCTGGCATCCTACGTTTGTACCGAGATGCTTGAGGTCATGGCACGTCGTCCGGCCTTTTTCCGTGAGATACACTTGCTTGAAGCGGCCGTCTTCTTCCGAGACGACGACGTAGAGCAATTCTTTCCGCTTCATCCGTTCGACGAGATTCCGCGCCGCCTGATGGGTAATGCGCAGGTGCTCTTTTAAATCGATGATGGAACGGCCCGGGCAGTTGTCAAAATAAAACAGCGCTTCTGATTGATTGGCCGTCAGATCGAAGGGGATCAAATCCTTGTCGCGGCCGTTGCTGATTTTATTGCCGATGCGCAGGATTTGGCGTTCGATGATGAAGTTTTTGTCTTTCATGAGGTATCCTTTCCCAATTATACAATGAGTTGTATAGTTTTATTTTATATACTTTTTTTAGTTTGTCAAATACCGGCGGCAGGGATAGGCGGCGTTATTCGAGGAAGAGCCGCGTCTGAGGCGGTATGCCCTTGGCCGGCGACGCGCCGTAATATTTTTTCCAGGCCCGGTAAAAGGTGGAATACTGCTTAAAGCCGCTGTCGTAGCATACCTCCGTCAGGGGGCGCTCCTGCTGCATGAGGGAGCGGGCCAGGAGGAGGCGTTTGATGGTAATGTATTGGCCCAGGGAATAGCCCGTCTCTTCCTTGAAGAGGTGCATGAGGTAGTCCGGGCTGATGCAGAGCTGTTCGGCCAAAACCGGTACGGACAGCTCGCCCCGCAGGTGCTCGTTGATGTAGGTCAGGAGGCGCTGTATCTTTTCGTTTTGCTGTCCCGTCTTGACGTAGCCGATGTGCCGCTCCTGAATGGATTGGGCCAAATAGATGAGAAACTCCAGAAACAGGGCCTCCGTCAACACGGCGTGCTGGGCGCCGGCTTCGGTGCAATAGGCCTGGCGGAGACGGCACGACGCGCCGTAGAGGCTGCCCGCTTCCTGAGGCTGGCGCAGAATAGGCGACGCCGTCTGGAACAGGGCCGACAGGTCGCAGCCGCGCTGCCTGTAGGACTCGATATAGGCCGGTGAAATGTAGGCGATAATGCGTTCGTACGTATAAGCTCCGCCGACGACGGGGCGGTGCATTTGCCCGGCCGGCACGACGACGATGTCGTAGGGCTGGAGCCGGTACGATTTTCCTTCGATTTCATAGGTCACGTCGCCTTGAAAGAACAGCATGACCTTGTCGAATTCGTGATAATGGACGGGACAGGCCCAGTCTCTTTTGTCCGATACGTAAAACAGCTTCAGGGGCTCCGTCAGGTAGCCCGTTTTTTCATACACACGCGTTGCCTCCGATCGTTACAGCAGGATTTGCAATAAGTATAGCATGATTTTACTATACTTGCTATTTTCAGTTATTGTATAATAGCTATGGTAAGACGCATGATAGATTTCCTATAAGGAGGATATACAGATGAAATTCGTTAAAATGCATGGATTGGGAAACGATTTCGTATTTTTTGAAGATAAAGATGGCGCGAACAAGGATTTTTCCGAATTGGCCGTGAAACTGTGCGACCGCCATACGGGCGTCGGAGCCGACGGCATCATCGTCATCGTGCCCAGCGATAAGGCCGACGTGCGGATGCGCATTATCAATGCCGACGGCAGCGAAGCAGAAATGTGCGGCAACGGCATCCGCTGCTTCGCAAAATACGTCTACGACAACGGCATCATTACGAAGGACGAATTTTCCGTCGAAACCCTGGCCGGCATCATGAAGCCGAAGGTCACTGTCGGCGAAGACGGCAAGGTCAGCCTGGTTACCATCAATATGGGCAAGCCCTTTACGGACCGGGCCCAGATCCCCATGGAAGGGCCGGCCGGCCCCGTCGTCGACGAACCGATTGAAATCGACGGCAAGACCTATAAGATCACCAGCCTGCTCATGGGCGTGCCCCACACGATGACCTACGTCCGCGACGTAGACGCCGTTCCCCTTCATGAACTGGGGCCGAAGTTTGAAACGTACAAGGCCTTCCCGCGGAAGACCAACATGAACTTCGTCCAGGTCATCGACAACCATACGATCAAAGTCCATACGTGGGAACGGGGCGCCGGCGCGACCCTGGCCTGCGGCACCGGCTCCTGCGCCTGCGCCGTCGGCTCGTACCTCAACGGCTTTACGGGACGGAGCGTCGACGTGCAGCTGTACCTCGGCACGCTTCACATCGAATACAGCGAAGAAGACGGCAACGTATACATGACCGGCCCGGCTGCCGTGACCTTTACGGGTGAATGGCTGGGATAAAGGCCTCGCTGAACGAAATACAGGGAAAAACGCAGAAAGATGTGCAGTACAGGAAGGATATTCCTGATATTGCACATCTTTTTTACATAATACAGGCCGAAGCTTTACAATGACGTGGGTATAATAATACCGTACTAGTGAGGAGGAGACCTGATGAAACAGATTTTAATTTCGTCTACCTTGTTATGGAATCTTTCGCTGCGCGACATGTTCCGCCAGGTCTATGAACTCGGCTTGGGCGGCTTGGAAATGTGGGCCCAGCACTTTTACTGCCAGCAGTATGACGAAGGCGAATACCGGCGGCTGTCGCAGAAATATCCCCTGCATACCGTCGTTCACAGCTGCAGCTGGGATTTGAACCTGTCGTCCATGAACCAGGCCGTACGGCAGGCGTCTGTAGAGGAAGTCATCGCGTCGATGGAATTTGCCAAGCGCGTCGGAGCCAGGGAAGTGACGGTTCACCCCGGCCATATGACGATGCCCTGCTGGCGTCGGGAAAGCGCCCTGCTCATGCACGAGTCCCTGCAGAAAATCGCCGACGCGTCGTACCGGCTGAACATGCCCGTCTCGCTGGAAATCATGGAAAAGACGAAGAAGGAATTTGTAACTGATATAGAATCCATGAAGGAAGTTACAGGCGACCTCTTTTCTTTCTTCACCTATACCCTGGACATCGCTCACTGCGAAAGCCCTGACGAAGGGCTGGATATCCTGCGGCGCGTCGACACCGTGTCCAAGCTTCACATCAGCAACCGTATCGGCGGCTTATACCATACGCCCCTGTACGACGGGGATTTTGATTTCACAGAACTACTTCCTGCGCTGCGTTCTTACCATCTTCCCATGGTTTTGGAAGGCTATGACCCGCAGGGCGGTTTGGACGTATTTTACCGCAACGTCGAATTTTTGCAAGAACATCTCATGCAGCTTCAATGCCGCATTTCTTAATATATCTTCTTCCCTTTGTTCAGGCCTTGCCCCGGCAAGGTCTTTTTATGTTTTTCGTCTACTCGTTCAGGATAGAAGAAGAATAATAGTCCTCAGGGCCATATTTGTTGTCGCCGTCGGAAGGGTGGAGGAGCCAGATAAACAAGACGAGGCCGCCGAGGAGGGGAATCAGGCTGATGAGCTGCCACCAGCCCGATTTGCCGATGTCGTGGAGGCGGCGGGCGTTTAAGGCGGCCGATACAAAAAATACGGTCAGGCCGGTGACGAGGTACAGGACGAGAAAGGCGTCGGCCAGGACGGCCCCGTTCAGAGCCGTGCGGGAAACGCCGGCGATGAAGAACAGAAAGATCGCGTAGAGTATGCTGAAGACGGCGTAGTAACTCAGCCACAGTGCAGCGACGCCAAGCCAGAACTCCTTGCGGGACGAGCGGCCGGAAAAGGAAAACTTCCGTTTCCAGAGAATTACAGCGGCGTCTTTTAAAGTCATCTTGTATATGGTCATGAATAGGCCTCCCTTGGTATGCCAGAACGGCGGGCATAATACTGGATTATTTATATCGCTTATTATACTGGATAAGAGAGAATAATACTATAGATATGATAAAATAATATAATTAATGCATAAATTTATTTTATTTAAAAAGACTATATCTTAGGATTGCAGAAGGCAGACGGCGTCAATTTCCTTTTATCGGCGTCATTGTATTGCTGTGTTTTCACCGTAATGCAGAGCTATTACGGCCTGATAACACGCTGTGACCATACAAAGAACGGCTTAGGAACGCCCTTTACGGGCGAGTCAGGTCCGTCGCGTTACGCGTAACGTCTTATATTATCTATCTAGTTCTTAGTTTATATAGACGTGACGTGATGTGTTTTATAAAAAAAAGTCAAAAAGTCAAAATGAAGTGTTGACAAGGGGGAAAAACAGGTATATAGTATAGCTGTAATCGGAAAGAGGTTACAGACAGACATATAAAAGTCAAAAGAGCAATCAAGTAATTGCATCTCATTAGGTATTTTAGAAAGAAGGGTTTTATGATGAGAAGCTTATTCCCGATTGTAACAAATAACGATTTAGTATTTCCTGATAATTTTGTCAATCATTTCTTCGGCGATTTTATGAAGCCGTTCGACAGTTCCTACAGCGTTCCGAAAGTCGACGTAGAAGACAAAGAAAACGAATACGTCTTGACGACGGACTTGCCGGGCATGGCCAAGGAAGATATCAAACTGACCTACGATAAGGATATCCTGACCATTTCGGCCCGTCATGAAGAAAAGAAAGATGAAAAAGACGAAAAGAAAAACTATATCCGCAAAGAACGGACGAGTCAGTCCTTCTGCCGCCAGTTCCAGGTCAGCGGCGTTCAGAAAGACCATATTCAGGCATCCTTTGCCAACGGCGTGCTGACCGTCACCTTGCCGAAGGAAACGGCTAAGCAGATCGAAGCCGCCAAGACGATTGAAATTCAGTAATACGATGGTTTAACCCCGTGATGCGCTTGTAAGTCAAACGAGATCCAACGAGGCGTATGAAAGAAGGGTTTTACGATGAAAAGTTTATTTCCGATTGTAACGAACAACGACGCATTATTTCCGATGAATTTTGCCGACCGCTTCTTCAGCGATTTCATGAAACCGTTTGAAGGCTCGTACAATATTCCGAGAGTCGATATTGAAGACAAGGGCAACGAATACGTATTGACGACGGATCTGCCCGGCGTCGCCAAAGAAGATATTTCCCTGACCTATGACGACGACGTGCTCACCTTGTCGGCCCGTCATGAAGAAACAAAGGACGAACAAGACGACCAGAAGAACTATATCTATAAAGAACGGTCGAGCAGCTCCTTCTGCCGCAGCTTCCCTGTCAGCGGCATTCGGAAGGACGGCATCCAGGCTTCCTTTGCTGACGGCGTATTGACCGTCACCTTGCCGAAGGAAACGCCGCAGCCGGCCGAATCGGTTCGTACGATCGACATTCAGTAATCCATTTCCCATTCCTATAGAAGCATAACTCATATCCCCCTTTTGACATCCGTCAGATTTTCTCCGCTGAAAGTCTGGCGGATTTTTTGTGCATGAAATTCGGCAGTTTTTTTCTAACATAACGAGAAGCCCCGCTGGTCTCGACAGTGGAGAGCAGCGGGGCGTTTGTCGGCCTATTTATATTTCTTTTGGGCCATATTGATTGTCTTGGTCTGATGGGCGGACGAACCAGAAGAAGAGAATGAATCCGCCGATGACGGGGATGAGGGACAGCAGCTGCCACCAGCCGGATTTTCCGATGTCGTGAAGCCGGCGGGCATTGAGCGTAAGCGCGGCTACGAAAAAAGCGATGCTCAAGAAGCACGCGACGATGACGAACGTACCGGACATGGCGGCGGATATCGTTTCGGCTGTCGCCGTAGAAGATAGAGCGGCCGCAACCGCTGAAACGGCTGCCAGCAGAAAGAATGCAGCGTATGCGACGATATATAAGACGGCGATAGACAGCCAGTATTCGCTACGCGACGAGCGGCCGGCAAAAGAAAATTTTTGTTCCCATAGACGTTTCGCCGCGTCCCGCAGCGTCATATCCGATGTGTTCATAGGCATTGCCTCCTTTTCAAAACGATATAGAGTATTTATATACAGTATACAAGAGGATGATAGAAAAAGACAAGAGCGTGCCGGCGTTTTATCCGGCCGCGAAGCGAAGCATTTTGAAATTCGGACGAAACGCGCGCAATCGTGTGGTATAATATAAAAATACAAACGTTATTTTTATAGCAAAGGTATGGAATCACATGAAATTTACGCAGGACATTCAAATCGGGTATTTCGTGAAGCGGCCGAACCGCTTTATCGCCTATGTAGAAATCAACGGAACCGTAGAGGTCTGCCATATGCCCAATCCCGGACGCATGTGGGAGCTGCTGTTTCCCGGCGCCGCCGTATACGTGCGCCATGTCGGCAAGACGGAGCGCAAGACGGCGTACGACGTCGTCGGAATCGAACGGGACGGCGTGCCCATCTTGCTGGATACGCAGTACAACAACGACATCGCGGCAAAACTCATCCAGGAGCATCGCATTCCCGGCTGGGAAGAGTGGAGCCTGCTGCGGCGGGAAGTGACCGTAGGCGACAGCCGTTTCGATCTGCTCCTTCACAAGGGGAAGGAGCTGTTTTATTTAGAGGTCAAGTCGTGCACCTTGTTTGGAAAATCGGGAGCTATGTTTCCCGATGCCGTGACGGAACGGGGCCGGAAGCATATTGCAGAATTGGCGGCCATGCACGACGACGGCTATCATACGGGCGTGCTGTTCCTCGTCCATTGGGACCGGGCCCGCTGGTTCCTGCCCGATTACCATACGGATACGGACTTTGCCGCCACGTTTATGGAATGCGCTCCGAAGCTGGACTGGAAGGCCTTTTCCCTGCGGTGGACGGCGGACTTTTCCCATCCGGAGCCGGTCCGGCTCTTGTCGTATCCCGAAGAGGTGCTGCGGCGGGAAAATCACGACTGCGGCGATTACATGATCGTCATGTACTTGCCTGAGGGCCGGGACATCGAGGTCGGCGCAAAGGGATCCATTTCCTTTCTTCAGGGGTATTACGTGTACGTCGGCTCGGCCAAAAAGAATCTGGCGTCCCGTCTGGCCCGCCATACGAGAAAGCGCAAGAAAATGCATTGGCATATCGACTACCTGCGCCGATACGCCGGCGTGACGGCCGTCCTGCCCGTCCGAACAGCCGACGACCTGGAGCACAAGCTGGCCGCGGCCGTCGGGGCGATTTCCCATTGGCAGATACAGGACTTCGGCTGCACCGACTGCAGTTGTCCGTCTCATTTGTTCGGCTTTCACGACAATCCCATCCACCGCCGCGATTTCATGCAGCTCGTCGAGGACTTCCGCATGAACCGCCTGGAGTCCCTAATAGGGCGGTAAAGGCCGTTTTTAAATTCTTTGTGACAATTCTGTTGCGAATATATCCCCTCAAAATATATTTATGGTATAATAAGGATGTTATTTAAAAACGAAGGAGGGTATTCGTTCATGGACAGACAAGAAGCGCTGCAGCTGCTGCGCAAATATAACGGCGAGCCGTTTCATATTATGCATGCCCTGACGGTGGAAGGCGTCATGCGCTGGTATGCCAGGGAACTCGGCTACGGCGACGAAGAAGATTTTTGGGGCTTAGTCGGCTTGCTGCACGATATTGATTTTGAAAAATATCCCGAGCAGCACTGCAAAAAAGCGCCGGAGCTCTTGAAGGAAATCGACGCCGACGACAGATTCATCCACGCCGTCGTATGTCACGGCGGATGCGGCCTGTGCGTAGACGACGTGCCGGAGCATGAAATGGAAAAGGTATTGTTCGCGTCCGACGAATTGACCGGCCTCATTTGGGCCGCCGCCAAGATGCGGCCGTCTAAGAGTACCCAGGACATGGAAGTCAAGAGCCTGAAGAAAAAATTCAAGGACAAGAGCTTTGCCGCCGGCTGTTCCCGCGACGTCATCAAGATGGGCGCGGAACTGTTGGGATGGGAGCTTCCCGACTTGTTTGAAAAGACGATTTTAGCTATGCGCTCCTGCGAAGAATCAGTGCGTAGCGAATGCTTCGCGCTGACCGGCGTAAGAGAATAATAAACCAATCATTATATAATGAATTATGAGGAGGAATGAATCATGAAAAAAGCAATCGCGACGGCCCTCATGGCCGCTATGATGACCGTAGGCACAGTAGGCGCGTCCTTCGCCGCCGGCCTGGGCACCATCGACATGGCCGCCTTGCTGCAGAAGCATCCGAACTATCCGAAGGCTATGGCTCAGTGGCGCAGCGACGTAGAAAAGGCCCAGAAGGATTTCCAGGATCAGGTAAAGAAGGAAAAAGACCCGAAGGCCCAGCAGGAATTGGCGCAGAAGTTCAACGTCCAGCTGAACAAGCAGCGTATCGAGCTGTTCACGCCGCTGGAAAAGGATATTCTGGAAAAAACGAAGGCTGTTAAGCAGGAAAAAGGCTTGGATTACGTCGTATTGAACGGCTCCGTCGTAGACGGGCAGGCGCAGGATATTACGAACGACGTCGCCGCCAAATTGAAATAAGAATACGAGCAGGAAAATCGGCTGAAAGCGCTTCAGCCGATTTTTTTAGTCCTGTGTTTCGTAAAGGCAGGCAAAACGCGGCAATCCGGCAGAGGGAAGAATCTGCCGGATTGCCGCGTGTCATAATGTTAGATGGAGAGTTTATGGATTATCAATTATTTACGACGGAACAAGCCTCCGGAAATGACCAGTTTCTGGATTTCGTTTGTGCCTTCGTAAATTTGGGTGATTTTTGCGTCGCGCATCATGCGTTCTACATGATATTCGTGCATGTAGCCGTTGCCGCCGAGCATCTGGACGCATTCCGTCGTGACCTTCATGGCGACGTCGGTGCAGGTGAGCTTTGCTACGGCTGCGGCTGTCGTGAAGGGTTTGCCTTCTTCTTTCAGGCAGGCCGCCTTGTAGAGGACGAGCTTGGCCTTTTCGATGTCGGCGTAGAGCTCGGCCATTTTGAATGCCAGGTACTGCTGCTTGAACAGGGGCTTGCCGAACTGTTCCCGTTCCTGGAGGTATTTGACGGCGATGTCAAAGGCTCCTTCGGCGATGCCGAGAGCCTGGGCGCCGACGCCGATGCGGCCGCCGTCAAGGGTTTTCATGGCCAGTTTAAAACCTTCGCCTGGTTTAGCGATCATGCGGTCTGCCGATACGCGGACGTTGGAGAGGACCATTTCAGAAACCTGGGCGGAACGGATGCCCATCTTATTTTCTACCTTGCCGACATGGAAGCCTTCCATGCCCTTTTCGACGACGAAGGCGCACATGCTCTTCGTGCCGACAGACGGGTCGGTTAGGGCGTAGATGACGGTGTAGTCAGCCAGGGGGCCGTTGGTATTGAAAATCTTCGTGCCGTTGAGGATGTAGTCATCGCCGTCCTTCGTGGCAATGGTCTTCTGTCCTGCCGCGTCGGAACCGGCCGATGCTTCGGTGAGGCCGAAGGAGCCGATGGCCTTGCCGCTGGCGATAGGAGAGAGGAAGCGTTTTTTCTGTTCGTCCGTAGCGGAGGAATACATGACGCTGCCGCCGTATAAGGACGTATTGACGGAAAAACCGATACCGAAGGAGGAATCGACTTTAGAAACTTCTTCGACGGCTAAGATATACGGGAGGTAGCCTACGTCTGTGCCGCCGAATTCTTTCGGATAGCAGAGGCCGAACATTCCCATGGCGCCGAATTCCTTAAAGGCTTCTACGGGGAATACCTGCTGTTCATCCCGTTCGAGTACGCCGGGAGCTAAGCGCTGGGCCGTAAATTCGCGAACCTGATCGACGATTTGCTGCTGTTGTTCTGTCAAATTGAAATTCATAGTGCGTCCACTCCTTCTGGTAACGGTAATATATTTAAAATTAAAATATAAGCGGATTTGTTATGTCCCTGGTTCGGGAGCTTTTACTGCGGAGATTTTTTAGATGACGACATTTTGGTTGGCTAAGATGCCGCTGAGGAATTTTTCATACTCCGTTTCTTTGCTTACTTTTGTGTTGACAGGAGTCAGGCTCTTAGAAGTAAATTTGCGGATGAGTTTGCATGTGTTTTTTTGTTCAAACGAAAACTTTGTCATAATGGAGTCACTCCTTTGGTAGATGAATTAAATTATACTTTGTGGAAATAATTCGTAATAAGAATTATTATGGTCACATAATATCACAGGAAAAACAGAAGGTCAAGAAATTTGACTAAATTGCATAGAAAATAATTTGTAATACGAAATATTAATAATAAAAAAATACCGCTATCCATGAATCGTCCATGAGATAACGGTATTCGATATGACGTGTTACATGTCGTGCTGGTGGATGATGCGTTTGATATAGCCGATAAATTCCTCTCGTTCCTGCGGCGAAAAATCACGAAGGACCAAATCGTTCAGTTCGTCTATCGTTTTCATCACCGGTTCTTTTAAAGCCATGCCTTCCTTTGTTGCCTTGACTGTAATGCTGCGGCGGTTATTGGGATTGAGGACGCGGTCGATGAGGCCGCGCTTCTGCATCCGGTCCAATACGCCGGAAATCGTAGAGTTTTCTACGCGGAGGATCGTAGCGATTTCCTTCGGCGACAAGGTTTCATCCTTCCAAAGACAGGCCAATACTCCGTATTGCCCCGGAGTGATGCCGTATTTGGACAAACTTTCGGAAAAGGTGAGAAATACTTCATGCTGGGCTACAGTAAGTAGAAAATTAATGCAGTTCACATACTCCACGGTGACGCTTCCTTTCTGTGTTTTATTTCGTATTCCTAACTAATGTATAGTTTACCATATTTTATGCTTCCTTACTATAACAAATGGGGAATTTGTGAAAAAATTATCAGACTATAAAGGGCTGAGTAAAAAATTATCCCCATTTGCTGTCGGGCCTGTAAATTTGTAGCATTTCTTTCCAAGATGACGTATAATTAGGACAACATACATCTTGCCGCGGTAAAGGAGATTGTAAGCGGATATACTATGAGACAAAAAAAGATTTTTGGATTCGATTATACCGACAACGAGTACGTGAAGCTGTTCATGTACTTGCTCGTCGGCGGTTCGGCGGCCTTGTTTGAATGGGCTATGTTTTACGTGCTGTTTCAGACGCTGAGGGGACTGAGCGTATTTGCCTATGAGACGCAGGCTGTCCTGACGGCGACGGCGACGGCCTTCGCCTTGTCTACTTTATATCATTATATATTATGCAACCGCTTCGTCTTTGACAGCGGCAGCCGCTACAAGAAAGGGGCGGAAATTTCCCTGGTGTTCTTGGTCAGCGCCATTGGACTGGGATGGAACCTGCTGCTCATGTGGCTGTTTACATCGCCGTCTCTCCTGGGGCTGCCTCCCATGGTTTCCAAAATCATGGCCAGCGCCATTGTAACGGTGTGGAACTACGTATCGCGCAAGAAGTGGATATTTTCATAAAAAAGGGGCGAGGGATTATGGAACGAAACGAACGAGTCATGGAACTGCTGCGGCAGATGATCGCTATCGACAGCGAGACCGATACGGACAAGGAACGGGATATGGAACGATACCTGCAGAAAACCCTGTCGGAGATGGAACACGTGACGAGCGGCATGATTCACATTCCCGACGACGTGCACGACCGCTCCGTCGTGTACGGCTTTGTGCAGGGACGCAAAAAGGACACGGTGATCTTCTTAAATCATCACGACGTCGTCGGCGTAGACCCGTACGGCATCCTGCGCGACGAGGCCTTTTCTCCCGACGTGCTGCTGGACGACTTGCTGAAATATGAAACGAACGAAGAGGTACTTCATGATTTGCAGAGCGGCCAATGGCTCGTCGGCCGCGGCTCCTGCGACATGAAAGGAGGCGCGGCGGCCCAGCTGGCCGTCTTTGAAGCCTATGCGGCCCATCCGGGCGACGCCAGCCTGCTGTACATTTCCCTGCCCGACGAGGAATCCTATTCGGCGGGGATGCGGGCCGCCGTCACCGTCCTGAAAGAGCTGCGCGCGTCTTACGGCTTGACGTACCGGGTACTGGTCAACAGCGAGCCGAATGAAATGGCCGACGGCAAGCTCGTGTCGTATACGGGTTCCGTAGGCAAGCTCCTGCCCGTCGTCGTCGTGCAGGGGAAATCGGTTCATATCGGAAACTACCGGCAGGGCGTGAATCCCATCGGCGTCATGTCTCAGATCATCGCCGAAACGGAGGGCGACATGTCCCTGGCCGATTCGTGGGGCGAGGAATCGACGCCGCCGCCGGCGTGGATTTACCTCCGCGACCGCAAGGAGCATTACGACGTGTCGCTGCCTCAGCGGGCCGCGGCCTGCGCTAATTTCATGACCTATCAGAAGACGCCGGAAGACGTCATGTACCTGCTGATGAATGCGGCCCGTCACGCCGTAGAAAAGATGCTGAGCCGCGTCGATTCTTCCCAGTCGATGGAAGTCATCAGCGGGGCGGAGCTGCTCAAGCGGGCTTCGGCCTATCCGGGTTTCGACGTATTCTACGAAACCGTCAAAAACAACTGCTTTGTGGCACTGCAGAAGGGAGAAAGCACCTACGCCCAGGAAACGATACGCCTTATCGAAGAAACCATCAATTTTACGGGCATGACGGAGCCCCTCGTAGTCATCGCCTTCGTACCGCCTTATTATCCGGCGGCGGACAGCACCATGCTGCAGGACGAACGGTTCGACGGCTTGCTGCGGGAAATCGGCGGGATGACGGATATTACCTTCAAACACTATTTCAACGGCATATCGGACTGCAGCTACTGCTGCGTCGCCCCTGATTTGAACGAATATATACTGGAAGACAACCTGCTCCTGTGGGGCAAGGCCTACAGCTTCGACTTCTCGGCCATGGCGGAGATGCAGGTGCCCTTCATCCTCCTGGGCCCGTGGGGAAAGGATCTGCACGAACGGACGGAACGCGTCCACATCGGCAGCGTGTCGAAGGAACTGCCGGCGATGTTGGATGCGATTATAGAATACGTAGGAAACACGGCGGAATAAGGCGCTGTGTTTCTGACGGAACGCGGCGAAAAAGTTGCGAATTATTCTTGCTTATATAGGGTAAAACAGGCCTTTCCTCTTGCCAAAAGGCCTGTTTTACGCTATAATAACATAGCTAACTTAATAAAAGTATTGGTGCGTGGTAATCCGCCGGGGCTTGTGCAATGGAAACCTATGAACCTTGTCAGGTCCGAGAGGAAGCAGCAATAAGTAGTCATTTTCATGTGCCACGAGGAAACCTGGCGGGTTATCATACACGAATACTTTTTGGTTGGTAGAAGCAGCGGTTAGCTGCTTTTTTTCATATCTGGAGAGGACGAGACATGGCATATATCGCATTATACCGTAAGTGGCGGCCCAAAAGCTTTGAAGACGTCGTCGGTCAGTCCCATATTACGGAAACGCTGCAAAAAGCTATCGATACGGATAAAGTGGCGCATGCCTACTTATTTTCCGGCCCCAGGGGGACGGGCAAGACCAGTACGGCTAAAATCTTCGCCCGGGCCATGAACTGCGTCCACGGCCCGACGTCTCACCCCTGCAACGAATGCGAAATATGCCGTCATATCCTGAGCGGCGAGTCGATGGACGTCGTGGAAATCGACGCTGCATCCAACCGCAGCATCGAGGACATCCGGACGCTGCGGGAAACGATCAAATTTATGCCTGCTGAAGGACATAAGAAGATATATATTATCGACGAAGTGCACATGCTGACGACGGAAGCCTTCAACGCCCTGCTGAAAACGCTGGAAGAGCCGCCGTCCCACGTCATCTTTATTTTGGCGACGACGGAGCCGGAACGGATTCCCATGACGATATTGTCGCGGTGCCAGCGGTATGAATTCCGCCGCATTACCAGCGCCGACATCGCCGCCCGGCTGATGTACGTGGCAGAGCAGGAGCATATCGGCCTGACGAAGGGGGCCGCCCATATTCTGGCTGTCCAGGCTGACGGCGGCATGCGCGACGCCTTGAGCATGCTGGACCAGTGCGTTGGCAACGCCGACGGGCAGATCGACGAGAGCCTCGTTCGGGATTTGCTGGGACTCATCGGCAGGGACTGGCTGTTTTCCCTGTCTGACGCCGTGTTTCAGGGGCGGGGAAGCGTCGTCATCAAAGCGGTAGACGATGTGATCCGCATGGGCAAGGAGCCGCAGATCATCCTGACGGAGCTGGTGGAACACCTGCGGGCTATCATGCTGTACCAGGCCGATCCCCATACGGATACGCTGGCTGCTTACGCCGATTCGCTGCCCCAGCTGGCAACGCAGGCCGAGAGCGTAGCGGCGGAGCAGGTCTTCGCCGTATTGAACGTCCTGCAGCAGGCCATGCTGACGGCGAAGAATTCACCTGTGCCGCGGGTTGCCGTGGAAATGGGGCTCCTCATGGCCAGCCGGCCTATGCCTGCGGCAGGAGCCGTTTCGCCAGTGGGGCAGAGCGCTGTTATCCCCGACAGGATATTGGACCGCTTGCTGAAGCTGGAGCAGGCCGTCTTTCACGGCGGCGTTATTTCTGGAAAGGGCGAGTCGGCGAAGAAAAAGGAATATATTCCCTTGCCGGAAGAAGACGGCATGCCCGGCGTCATGGACGAAGAATCCGTGCCCTTTCCCGACGACGAATATACAGCGCCGCCGCAGGAACCGGCTGCGCCTTCGACCCAAGAGAGCTTGCAGCCTAAGATGGCCGACAGGGCTGCTGTTTCTGAGCCGGAACGGCGGCAGGAACGGCCGCAGCCCCCTGCGCCGGCGGCAGCACAGACTGCAGCGCCTTCTCCTTCCGGCGCGTCTTCCGTCGTGCCGTCGGCGGAATACCAGCGGGTTTGGCAGCAGGTGTGCGATATTCTGGGCAAGAAGCTGAAAAAGCCCGGCGTACAGTCCTGCGTCCGGACAGGCCGCGTCCTTTATATCGGCGGAGGCGAGGCTGCCGTAGCGTATAAGACGCCCTTCCTCGTCAAGCGGGCCAATCGGGAAGATTATTTCCGCTTTGTCGACGAGGCGCTGGAAATGGTTCTCGGAAGCTCTTACCACATGAAGGGCTTTCTGGAAGGCTCGCCCGACGTGGCCGAATACGAAAAAAAAAATGCTGAATCAGGTATAACCAGTCGTCCTGCAGAAGAACAGCCTCTTCCGAAAGAGGAGGCGCAGCCCGAAGCGGCCGCCGGCGTTTCCGCCGAGGCTTCCCATCCGCAGCCGCCTGCTTCGGAAGAACCGCCGTCTTTGCGGCCGGTACTGCCGGAAGAGATGACCGCCGCGGACCGGGCTTTGCTGGAACCGTTGCTCAAAACGGTAGGAGACTGTAATATATACATAGAAGATAAACCATAATTTCAAAATCAGGAGGAATTACAAATGTTTGGTGGAAATATGCAAGGCATGATGAAGAAAGTACAGAAGATGCAGAAGGAAATGAAGAAGCTTCAGGACGATTTGAAAAAACGCACTGTAGAAGCGACGGTCGGCGGCGGCGTGCTGACCTTGGTCATGAACGGCGAAAAGAACGTCGAAAGCGTTCATATCGACCCCAGCATTATCGACCCGGAAGATTCGGAAATGCTGGAAGACCTCATCGTAGCGGCTGTCAACGAAGCCAATAAGAAGGTCGACGAAATGATGGCTCAGGAAATGAGCAAGATTACCGGCGGCATGCACTTGCCGGGGATGTTCTGATGGATACGCCTTTAGACCGGCTGACGGAGCAGTTTCGCCGCCTGCCGGGCATCGGCATCAAGACGGCCCGCAAGCTGGCCTATTACATGGTCCAGCAGCCGCAGGAGCAGGTCGACGCGTTTATCAGCGCGGTCCGCAATGCAAAGGAGACTATGTGCTTCTGCTCGGTCTGCTTTAATTTAGCCTCTCAGGATCCCTGCCCGATTTGCAGCGACGAGACGCGGGACCGCTCGACGATCTGCGTCGTCGAAACGCCGCAGGACGTCATGGCTATCGAGCGCAGCGGCGATTATCGCGGACTGTATCACGTGCTACACGGCGCTCTGTCGCCTCTGGACGGCGTCGGCGTCGACGATTTGCGCATCAAGGAGCTGCTGCAGCGCCTGAGCGATACGGACGTCAAGGAAATCATCATCGCCACGGATCCCGACGTAGAAGGCGAAGCGACGGCCTTGTACCTGGCCCGCCTCCTGAAGACGGCGGGGATCAAGGTGACGCGCATCGCCAGAGGCCTGCCCATGGGCGGCGACATCGAGTACGCCGACGAGGCGACCCTGGCCGGCGCCGTGGCGAACCGTCAGGAAATGTGAGGTAGGAACTGATGGACCTTATGTGGATTGCTATAGGCGTCGCAGCCTTATTTTTGCTGAATAAGCTGATTCTGGCTCCGTTCCGCAAGCTCGTGGTCAATATTGCCGTAGGCTTGCTCGCCTTATATCTCATTAACTCTTACGGATATATGATTGGATTGGAAGCCGTGCCTATTACGATTGTGACCGGCATTATCATCGGCATTCTCGGACTGCCCGGCGTAGTGCTGGTAACGCTGTATTATACAATGTTTTAATATAAATGGAGATGGCCTGCAGTGAATGTAAAAAAATGGATCGCCATAGCCCTTGCCGCCGCGATGACGGCCGCCGTGCTTTCGGGCTGCGGCAGCAGCGTTTCAACGGAAACGGAGACCGTTTCCAAGACGGAACATCCCGTCGCCCTGACGCTGGACGCGAATATTACGGCCCTTCATATGACGACGATCGTACCTAAGCTTTCCGGTAAAATCGTATCGGCTCCGCTGGCAAAGGGGCAGGAAATACAATCCGGCGAAATCGTCGTCCAAATCGATACGGCTCCGTATGAGCAGAGCGTCAGCGCGGCCGAATCGGAGCTGATTGCGGCGACGTCTGCCGCGGCTGCGGCACCGGCGTATGCGCCCTCGGCCGGCGACAGCCAGCGCCGGGTGGAACTGAAAGCCTGGTACGACATGGGAGCCTTATCCCGCGTCGAATACAATCAAATGATGTCGCAGACGGCGGCTCCTCAGGTCAGCGCTCCTTCCGTAGACAGCGGGCGCATCGCCCAGCTGCAGCAAAATCTGCAGGCTGCCCGCGATATGCTGAGCAATGCTACAATCTATTCGCCGATTAACGGGCGCATTACGGCCGTGGCGGAAAATCCGTCTGTGGCCGTAGCCGGCAACGTGCTGGCTACGATTCAGCAGATGACGCCGCTGGTAGCGACCTTCGCCGTGCCGGAGATGTATGTGCAGGCCCTGCAGGCCGCTAAGCAGGCCGGTACGCTGCAAGTATCGGTCATCGCGCCGTCGGGCGAATCGCAGGCCGGCGAGCTGACCTACCTGGCGACGGAGAAAGACCCGTCTACAGGGGCGTATACGGCGAAAATAACCTTTAACAATGACAAGGATTTGTTTGTACCCGGCGAATTTTATCATATCCGCATATCTACGCCGCAGGAGGTGTCGCAGATTACCGTGCCGAAGACGGCTGTGCGGACCAAGGACAGCGGCGATTTCGTTTATATCGTCAATGAAAGCGGACTGGCCGACGCCCGGTCTGTTTTGACCGGCGACGAAGAAGAAGGCCGCGTCGTCATTTTAGACGGACTGAAAGAAGGGGACAAAATCATCGTCGATCCGCCCGATTCGTTGGAAATCGGCATGAAAGTGAATTCGTAAGCCTAAGGGGGAGCAGGTGAGGCGCAATGAAGGAAGAAGGAATGGAACGACACAATAGCTTATTGAAGTCGCTCGAAAAAAGTTTAGACGTTCTCGATATCTTTGTCGAGTGCAATACGGGGATGAATTTGAAGGATATCGCCGCCCGCACAAATTTGAACACGTCCACGGCTTTTCGTATCGTCAACACGCTGGAACGCCGTCAGTATTTGACTCGCGACGACGTGTCGAAGCAGTACCGGCTGGGACCGAGAGCGCTGGCCTTGGGATACTCTTCCCACTGGACGGAAAACGTCATGACGCTGGTTAAGCCCTATCTGCGGCGGCTCCAGCAGATGTTCAACGAAACGGCCAGCGTATACATCGCCGAAGGGGACAGCCGCATTTGTCTGGATCACGTGGAAAGCACCCATTCGCTGCGCCGGGTCATTCCCATAGGCGAGTCTCTTCCGCTGTATAAAGGCGCTGCCGGCAAGGTGCTGCTGGCCTGGGCTCCCAAGGAAGAACGAAACCGCATGATCGTCCAGTACGGCCATTTGTCTGAAGAGGAGTTTGCCTCTATCCGGCACAACGGCTACGCCATTACGCAGGATGAAAGCGAGCACGGCCTCTTTGCCTTGTCGGTGCCGATCTTTAATTTCGAAGAACAGGTCATCGCCTCGCTGACTATTGCCGGGCCGACGATGCGGTTTTACGATTCTATCCGGCAGAAAATGCTCTTTACCATGAGCCAGTACGCCTATGAAATTTCGTATTCCTTAGGATACAGGAAAAAATGACGGCCTATACGATTTGGACTAAAGAAGAATATCAGGAGCGGGCCAGCGTCGTAGCGCCGAAGCTGCTGGGCCAGTATTTAATTCACTGCACGGCAGATACGACCTATATCGGCCGCATCGTGGAAACGGAGGCCTACGGCGGTTCGTACCGCCGCATGGCTGACGACGGAGCCCACAGCTTCCGCGGGCTGACGAAGCGGACCGAGCCCATGTTTTGCGCCGGCGGCGTTTCTTACGTATATCTCATCTACGGGATGTATCACTGCGTGAATATTGTTACCGGACCGGAAGGCTCGGGACAGGCCGTCCTCATACGGGCCGTCGAGCCTGTAGCCGGTATAGAACATATGTTGGAAAACCGCCGCATGCAGACCGTAAAGCCGGCTGTCAGCAACGGTCCGGGCAAGCTGTGCCGAGCCATGGATATTACGCTGGCTCAAAACCGATTGGATTTGTGCGGCTCCGAGCTGTATATCGCCCGTCCTGCAGAGCAGCCGCGGTTTGCCATCGTGCGCACGACGCGGATCAACATCGACTACGCCGTCAAGGGAAAACAATTTCCCTGGCGTTTTTATATAAAAGATAATCCATACGTTTCTATACGATAAGAATAGATAGGGGGAATTACTATTATTTCGTTCAGAGAATTCCGATTGGAAGACAAGCAAATTATTGATGACTATTTTCGTCAACAAAGATATGAGCAGGCTGACGCGTCCTTTATGAACCTCTTTGCCTGGCAGTACCCGTATGAAATCCAGTGGGCGGAGGAAGACAACGTATTGTACATCCGCTCCGGCCGCGGCAAGAAGCAGTTCTGGCTGCCTCCCTTTACCCGCCATGACGGTAGCTTTACGAAGGGTATCCTGCGCATGCACGAATGGTTCGACCAGCACGGCTATCCCTTCCTCATGAAGGGCGTTACGCCGGAAGCGGCGGAACGCATCCGTGCTCTTTGTCCGGACTGCTACAACTTCACGCCGGACCGGGACAATTACGAATACGTCTACTTGACGCAGAACCTCATCAATCTGTCCGGCAAAAAATACCGGCAGAAAAAGAATAACCTCAACCATTTCCGCAATCAGTATATCGGCAACTGGGAATACGTTCCCATTACGGAAGAAATCTTCGACGAATGCCTCGCGGCAGAAGAAAATTGGTACGATAAGCACGAAGGCTTTGAAGACGACGAAGAGCTCCAGGGCGAACGCCAGGCCATTGAAACGGTGTTCAACAACTGGGGCATTCTCCAGCCGACAGGCGGCGCTATCCGCATGTACAACAAAATCGTAGCCTTTTCTATCGGCGAAATGCTGAACGACGACACGGCTATCATCCACTACGAAAAGAGCGATCCGACGATTCGCGGCTTGTACCAGGCTATTAACCATGAATTTGTAGTCCACGCCTGGAGCCATACGACGTATATCAACCGGGAGGAAGATATGGGCCTGCCGGGACTGCGCCAATCCAAAGAATCGTATAATCCTGTGCGGTATATTGAAAAATTTGAAGTTACCTTGAAGGAGCCGGGAAAATGGACTTCCGATTAGCGAAAGAAGAAGACAGAGATCTTGTAGAAAGCTTATGGGCCTATTGCTTCGAGCCGCGGGAACATCCCTTTTTTCAGTGGTATTTTTCGAAGTTTTATCGGCCGGAACAGGTGCTCATGGGATTTAAGGACGGCGAAATGGCCTGTCTTACCCATTTAAATCCCTATACGCTGCGCCTGCGGGGACGAGACGTGCCGACGTCGTATATTGTCGGCCTGGCGACCCATCCGGCTGCCAGGAGAAGCGGCGTAGGACGGATGCTGCTGACGGCCGCCCTGAAGGAAATGAAGCGCCGCGGCCATTACGTCCACATCCTCATGCCGTCGAAGGCGGGATTTTACCAGCCCTATGGCTATGAATTGTACTGCCACCAGTGGAAGGAAACGATGCCGCTGGAATCGCTGCGGCCGCTGACAGATCGGACGGTTCGTTTTGCCTTCGTCAACAGCGCCGACCAGTGGCCCTATTTGGCTTCTGTATACGAGGCTTATACGAAACACCTGTCTGGCTACGCCGTCCGCAATGAAGCGTCGTGGCGCAGCCACATTGAGGCCCAGCTGGCCGAAGGATATATTGCCGTCGTATTCCATGATGATACGCCGATTGCTTATATGTTTTATCAAATCGGCGAGGGAACGATTACGAGCGGTGAATTTGTCTACGCTACCCTGCAGGGAAAGCGGGGCTTATTAGAATACGTCTACAACCACCGCTCTCAAGGCAAAGAATTTCAATGGAACGAAGGAATTCACGATCAGTCCTACCGGTTCTATCCCGACGGCAAGCAGGGCCATGAAACGATGCCCTTCATGACTTGCCGTATTGTCGACGTCAAAGGCGCGCTGGAGCAAATTCCCTATCCGGAACAGGCTGAAGGCAGCCTTGTCATCCAAACAGAGGATCCCTTGGCCGACTGGAATACCGGCACGTTCCGTCTGACCGTTCGGCAGGGACGCGGCTCCGTAGAACGGACGGAGCAGGAGAAGCCGGACGCCGTCATGCCTGTCGGTACCCTAGCGCTGCTGGTCTTCGGCGCGATGGACCCAGCGGACCTAGCATTCAATGAAAAACTATCCGGCAGCGACAAAGCCTTGCAAACCTTAGGAACGTTTTTCCCGACAGAAAAATGCTACATTAACGAATGGTATTAAACGATAAGTACGTGCGAATGGCAAGCATCGGATAGATACCAGGGAGATTCGCACTCAAAAGAGCAATATATTGTCAAAATAGATCGCGATTTTCAGCAAATCAGCTGGATAAAGTCGTGTCAGATTCTATATATGCTGCGTTTTGGAGTAATATATACCAAATGTAGCTGTCACCCTCCGTGTGAGGGTGTGGATTGAAATTTTGAGGGCGTCCCGGTAAGACTGGCCGAGGTCGGTCACCCTCCGTGTGAGGGTGTGGATTGAAATTTTTTCCAGCCGTTTTATCAGACCGTTCAGCGTATGTCACCCTCCGTGTGAGGGTGTGGATTGAAATTAAAATACCCGTTATCAATTTTAATCCGCAGGAAGTCACCCTCCGTGTGAGGGTGTGGATTGAAATTTTTATGACAACGGCCTGGAACGCCGATGTTTGAGTCACCCTCCGTGTGAGGGTGTGGATTGAAATCCTTAGTTTCCATGAAGAAACCTCTACGAAAACGGTCACCCTCCGTGTGAGGGTGTGGATTGAAATCCCATGCGCCACTGGTATCCGGCGTGGATCAGGGGTCACCCTCCGTGTGAGGGTGTGGATTGAAATCGCCATTTTTTGATTTATACGCACTTACCATTTTGCGTCACCCTCCGTGTGAGGGTGTGGATTGAAATGTCATATGCGATGTAGTTTTCCATGGTATCGTCAGTCACCCTCCGTGTGAGGGTGTGGATTGAAATCTCTATCCCAAGCTCAAGAAGTTCATGCACTTCTTGGTCACCCTCCGTGTGAGGGTGTGGATTGAAATTATACAGTGAATCACCTTATCGCCCCTAATCCAGAGTCACCCTCCGTGTGAGGGTGTGGATTGAAATGTCCGACGGCTGTTAAGGTGCAAGCGGATGTTATCGTCACCCTCCGTGTGAGGGTGTGGATTGAAATCGCTATACCTTGGCGGATATGACCCTGAACGACAAGTCACCCTCCGTGTGAGGGTGTGGATTGAAATTGTCGTGATATTTCCTGACCGCGTAATCTGAATATGTCACCCTCCGTGTGAGGGTGTGGATTGAAATTTGAATCAACTGCGGAATCAACGTCTGCGTGTAGAGTCACCCTCCGTGTGAGGGTGTGGATTGAAATCCTGTTACGGTGGGCCGATGGTTCAACAAAGGGAGGTCACCCTCCGTGTGAGGGTGTGGATTGAAATGGCAAAATGTCAAGTAAGCGAGGAAAAAGACCATGTCACCCTCCGTGTGAGGGTGTGGATTGAAATACATACTGCCAGTGGTTCTGTTACATCTACTGGCGTCACCCTCCGTGTGAGGGTGTGGATTGAAATTTTCTGGTCATCCGTATTAGATTATTGGCAAGCAAGTCACCCTCCGTGTGAGGGTGTGGATTGAAATCATCTGTTACTGTTTCGTTAATTGTATTTGGCATGTCACCCTCCGTGTGAGGGTGTGGATTGAAATAAATTACAACTGCAAAATGAAAAATCTAAAGATAGTCACCCTCCGTGTGAGGGTGTGGATTGAAATTCGTGATATATTCAATGCAGGCCGCCGTCATGTGGTCACCCTCCGTGTGAGGGTGTGGATTGAAATCAAACAGGTACGACTGATATGCCGCCGGATTATAGTCACCCTCCGTGTGAGGGTGTGGATTGAAATCGTACAATCAGGTCTAGTTTTACGGCGCTGTCGTGTCACCCTCCGTGTGAGGGTGTGGATTGAAATCAGAAGTGAAGGGCTATTAATTACCACGTTAGAAGGGTCACCCTCCGTGTGAGGGTGTGGATTGAAATTGGAAGACTCGCTGAACATTTAGGAGGACGCCACGGTCACCCTCCGTGTGAGGGTGTGGATTGAAATCGATACGGCACCGAAGCTGTATAACCTGTTCATGGTCACCCTCCGTGTGAGGGTGTGGATTGAAATTGCTGGCAAGCTATTTTCAGCAGTAGGCACGAACAGTCACCCTCCGTGTGAGGGTGTGGATTGAAATGTGCAGGACCATGCCGACCGCTTCCGCTCGGCCGGTCACCCTCCGTGTGAGGGTGTGGATTGAAATAAGAAGGCCTTGACTGGGATGCGGTTGTCGCCGCCGTCACCCTCCGTGTGAGGGTGTGGATTGAAATCGCCGGTTCCGCCGTTGGCTGCTTCGCATATATCGTCACCCTCCGTGTGAGGGTGTGGATTGAAATAGTTGTTGCGCTTACATTAGCGTTCAAGTCTTCTGTCACCCTCCGTGTGAGGGTGTGGATTGAAATCATGAACAGATAACATAACACCCGTCTAAATGCGGTCACCCTCCGTGTGAGGGTGTGGATTGAAATGCTTGACGGCTGACTGCACGGGTCTTTCCGTTGACGTCACCCTCCGTGTGAGGGTGTGGATTGAAATCCAGAAAAACAATGCTCTCTGGGGAACGCTCCTGAGTCACCCTCCGTGTGAGGGTGTGGATTGAAATTGGTATTGCTTATCCAGTTCGCGCCGAATCTCTCGTCACCCTCCGTGTGAGGGTGTGGATTGAAATATCTGGCACCACCCCCAGTTCCTTTGCCATCGGTGTCACCCTCCGTGTGAGGGTGTGGATTGAAATATTATATCACAAGAAAGGACGTAGTACCATGAACGGTCACCCTCCGTGTGAGGGTGTGGATTGAAATCTGTACAAACATGGCCGCCGTTCCAAATACGCCATCGTCACCCTCCGTGTGAGGGTGTGGATTGAAATGACAACATGTGGACGCTCAGCATTGGTGCAAAAGCGTCACCCTCCGTGTGAGGGTGTGGATTGAAATCTCTATCAGCTCCAATAATTCGCCGTGGTAGTTGGTCACCCTCCGTGTGAGGGTGTGGATTGAAATAGCATTGATGATTTGTTTGAGTAAGGGGGCCAGGCGTCACCCTCCGTGTGAGGGTGTGGATTGAAATCGAGCCCTTTTTGTACAACGACATGACATGGAGACGTCACCCTCCGTGTGAGGGTGTGGATTGAAATCCGGTATGACACCGCAGCGCATAATCAAGACGGGTGTCACCCTCCGTGTGAGGGTGTGGATTGAAATAAGAAGGCCTTGACTGGGATGCGGTTGTCGCCGCCGGTCACCCTCCGTGTGAGGGTGTGGATTGAAATGCGACGAAAATCTGATGCCTCAGATTAATATTACAGTCACCCTCCGTGTGAGGGTGTGGATTGAAATTCTATCTGTATGAGACGCGGCCTTTTCCCTGAACCGTCACCCTCCGTGTGAGGGTGTGGATTGAAATTGGAAGGAATGGACGGGCCGCAAGAATGGCAGAAAGTCACCCTCCGTGTGAGGGTGTGGATTGAAATGGATTGCACTTACCTGGCGTGATAACCGTATCGCCGTCACCCTCCGTGTGAGGGTGTGGATTGAAATCTCAAGAAGCTGGCAGCTCTCCAAAAAGGTAATGCGTCACCCTCCGTGTGAGGGTGTGGATTGAAATTCACCGTCGTGGTCATTGGGGGCGGAATATACCTCGTCACCCTCCGTGTGAGGGTGTGGATTGAAATTCCGTACAATCCAGAATTTGTGCGGCGGATAAAGCGTCACCCTCCGTGTGAGGGTGTGGATTGAAATCGACAGAACTCAATCCGCAAGGGGACGGCATACAAGTCACCCTCCGTGTGAGGGTGTGGATTGAAATGGTATTGTAGATCGCTTTATAGCTTTGCAATGCAAGTCACCCTCCGTGTGAGGGTGTGGATTGAAATCCGCTCGCACATGCCTAAGTTGCTTATCTTTTTAGTCACCCTCCGTGTGAGGGTGTGGATTGAAATATAGACGATTTCATTTGCCAGTTCCCTGGCTGTTGTCACCCTCCGTGTGAGGGTGTGGATTGAAATGACGATGACGACATCGACGATACGGACGATATTTTGTCACCCTCCGTGTGAGGATGTGGATTGAAGTCATGCGGCATCATTAGATATATTGTCAGTTTTTTGCCAGTTCAAGGCTATCAAAATATTATACATAATAAATCAAAATACCATATGTAGATATTTTTTATTAGGTATCTATCTTGAAGGTATGGTATAATCAATCATATAGAAGTGAAACGGAATATATAGGTATAGCTAATTATTTTTTAGGATTGGGACGCTATGGATATTGAATGGGATTTGCTGCTGGCGCATTGGGATGCAGAACTGAAGAAAGGGCAGTATATCAAAGACCATGTGAGGAATACGGCTGAGTATATGGCTCGTATAGGTAAGTCTCTTGGGCTGGAATCTATCTGTATTCTTATCGGCCTTCTTCATGACGCAGGAAAGGTGAATCGTGATTGGCAGAAATATATCCGCGGCGAAGCGGCGTCGGGCGGGGATCACGCTGGCGTCGGAGCTTGGTATGTCCAGCATGTGTTGTATAAATATGTAAATAATTCCGTACCTGCCGATACGTATCGATGGTACGGCATATATAATGAATTTCTCATATATCCTATTCTGGCTCACCATGGATTGTATGATGTGCTCAAGGAAATGGAAGACGGTTCTGTCTGCTGCTGGACAGAAAAGAGGCTGAAAGAAAATGAGCGCCTTATCTTGGCGCATGAAGAGCTGACATCCTTTATCCATGTATTGGACGGTTGGGCTGGAAAATGGTTTAAGACATCCCTTTTTCAGCTGTATCAGAAGGGGTTTGCTGAATGGATGGATTGGCATAAAGCCATCCAGCACATGATTGGGAAATCGGGGAAAGCCGTTATGCAGGACGCAGACAGTCGGCGTCAGGCCAGCTTGTTTTATTTCGGCGCTACTGTACGGCTATTGACAGGCATCTTAAAAGAAGCTGACGTGTATGATTCGGCAAATTGGGCTTTGGAAGAAAGGCAGCAGGTATACAAAGACGAAGAATTAGACGCTGTTTGGCAGCAAATGGGCGATAACGTGGAGCGTTTGTACGACCTGTTTCATAAGGCTGAGAATCCGTCCTTGCTGAATCAGGTACGTACGGCCATGGCCGACGACGCATATGCGGCGGCAGCGGTAACGAAGGATGGCTGTTATAGGCTTCCTATGCCGGTAGGGGCGGGCAAGACGAACGCCTCTCTTCGCTATGCCCTGCATCACGCCCGTACGTTTCACGACCGAAGAATCATATATGCGACGGCGTTTTTGTCCGTGTTGGAGCAAAACGCCAAGGATATTCAGGATATCATCGGAAAGGAACATGTGCTGGAGCATCACAGCAGCGTCGTTGCCGATGACTGCGCGGGAGAAGAGGACGAATACGAAGGCGCCGAATATCTGCGGGAAAGCTGGGAATCGCCGGTTATACTGACGACGCTGGTACAGCTCAGCAATACGCTGTTCAAAGGGCAGTCGGCGTGCTTGAGGCGGTTTTCCAAGCTGATACGCTCCGTCATCATCATCGATGAAATACAGTCTCTCCCAGTGACGTGCGTACATGTGTATAACTTAATGATGAATTTCCTGACCCATATGATGGGCGCGACGATTATTCACTGTACGGCGACTCCGCCGGGCTTGGACGATGAAGGGGCTCTGAACTATCCCTGCATATATGAAAAGGACGAAAAGGGAAGTCCCGTCGCGTTAGTCGACGGGAGTCTCATGGCAGCGCCGGTTTTTGCGCGGGCTCAGTTTTATTCTCTTTTGGGCGAGCGATTTACACAGTTTTTATCTACGGAACAGCTCGTCGCCCATGTCATGATGCAGCTGGAGCAGGAAAAAAGCGCCTTGATTATTGTCAATACGAAAAAGGCCGTACGCAAAGTATACGACGCGATAGCCGATTGGCTCGATGCGCATGACCGGCCTGGGGAATGCTGGTATTTGACGACGAATTTATGCGCGGCCCATCGGCTGGAGCGCATTACGCGCATGAAAGAGGAATTGCAGAAGCTGCGGGAAGGCTCGAGGCAGACGCCGTTGATTTGCGTGAGTACCAATTTAATTGCCGCAGGCGTTAACATTGATTTTGACGTCGTATATCGTTCATTGACCAGCCTGGACGGCGTGCTGCAGGCCGGCGGCCGGTGCAACCGCGATGGAAAACGGAAGATTCCCGGACGGGTCTATTTGTTTATGTATATGGATGAAACGCTGGAAAAGATGCCTGTTTTGCAAAAAGAACGGGAGGCTTCGCTGGAAGCGCTGCGTAAGGTATATGGATCGAAGCGTGAAGAGGAAGCGTTAGATATAGGGGCATGCTTAGACGAATATTTTCGGCGTTTATATCATAAGAATCGGCAAGCGTTGGACTATCCGGTGCAGGACGGCCCGTTTTCCCAGACGCTGCTGCAGATGTTGTCTGAAAATCGGGATATGGCGGCGCAATACCGCATAGGACATCGCTCCTCTGTTCCGTATCTTCTGAGGCAGCGGTTTAAAACGGCGGCGGACGCCTTTCAGCTTATCGATAACAAGGAGAAGACTGTCATCGTTCCGTACAAGAACGAGGAGCTGATAGATGAAGTCTTTGCATTAGTCGGCGACGACGGCCATCCGGACTTTGCCGCGCTGAAGCCTGTGCTGCAGAAGCTGCAGCGATATACCGTCGGCATGTACGATATGAAAGAATACGTGCAGGTCATACCGGAGCTGGGAATATACCTGCTGGATCCAGAAGGATACGACGAAGAGTTTGGCTTGACGAAGGGAGAATGGAGCGAACTCATTTTTTAACTTGCATAAGGAGAAAAGATCTATGTTTCAATCCAACCCATTTTACATGAAGATAAGCGGCCCCTATGCGTTGTTCACCGACCCGATGAGCAAGGCGAATGGGGAAAAATTTACCTACCAAGTCCCGACGGCCCAAGCGCTGCAGGGCATCGTCGAAGCCGTGTATTGGAAGCCGACGCTGCGGTATGTAGTCGACGAAGTCAAAGTATTGAAACCGATTCAGACGGAGACGAAAAACATACTTGTACCCATGATGAATGGGGATAAAGATTTGAGTTATTACACGTATTTAAAAGACGTGGCCTACGCCGTGAAATTTCATTTTGAGTGGGCCGACCGGCCGGATATGGCAAAGGATCGGAATGAAAAGAAACACGAGCAAATATTGCTGCGATCGATGAAACGCGGCGGACGGCACGATATCTTCCTGGGGACGAGGGAATGCATCGGCGAAGTAGAACGGCTGCGGGCCAGCGAATACGAAGGGCTGACGACGCCATTTTCTGGAAAGATGTCCTTCGGCATCATGTTCCATTCCTTTTCCTATCAGGAGCGAATGAAAAAAGGAGGCCTTGCCGGCACGCTGTATTCGCAGTTTGCGCCGATCGTCATGAATGACGGCGTCATTACATTTATACGGCCGGAAGAATGCTTCATTCGCCATGAACTCCGCGATTATCATGTAAAAGAATTTACGGAAGACATGTATATGTCCGTTGACGAACAATGGAACCTATATGACGAGGAGGGAGGAATGGCCGATGAATCTGCTTCAGGCGCTGCTTCAGACGTATAACGCTGCTGAAGCGGCGGGATTAGTCGACGTGTGGAAAGAATCAGAGCCTATGCTGCTGCCGCTGTACCACTCGAGCCGCCAGAGCCGGGGCGAAGATATCGTGCAGCTGACTATCAGCCGGGACGGGATGTTTTTGCAGGGCCGTTTTTTGACAAAAGGTGAATATACGGTCTTTCCCGTGTCGGAAGGCTCTCTCATCCGCACGGCCAACGACTGCCCCCATTTTCTGTGCGACGAGTTTTCCTATCTTGCGCCTGTAGAAAAAAAGAAGGGCGCCCGCCACAGCTTATATATGAAACAGCTTCAGGACCTAGGGGAGTATGAGAAATGCCATCGCAATGAAGATTTCCAAAGCATATGTACCTACCTCATGTCGGGGACTATCCGACGGGACGTGCTGCGTACGGTCCAAATCTGCTGCGGCGAGCAGGCCTACGACGTTGAGGGAGACGTCGTCTCCTGGCAGGAAGAAGAAAAAGGGAAAGGTAAAACACGGCAAATTTCTTTGGAAGATTTGTTCATTACCTTTGCCGTAGAACGCAGCGACGGAGCCGTATCGGTTTCGCAGAATCGGGAACTCCATCGATTTTTTATAGACTACGTGCAGTATACAAACCGCGATAAGCCTGTAGAACCATGCGACGTTTCCGGCCTTCCCATGTACTGCGTGTCGTCCCATCGCGGCGTCGTCGGCACGGCGAAGCTGATAGGCATCAGCAATCATAAGGAAGCGTACATAGGGCGTTTTACCAAGGGGGAGCAAGTCTTTCACTTGGGCTACGAAACGTCGCAGCGGATTCATAATATGCTGAAATACTTATTGGATACGAAGCGGTACAGCGAGTATATCGGCGGCGGAGCCAACGTCGTTTCGTGGATGACCGGAGATTTGCCCTTAGGCGGCGCTCCGATCATGAAGGACATGGAAGAAGAGGAGCGGGATGATATCCTCGAAAGCGTCGTCATGGGAGAAATCGCCGTAGAGCCTGTTCCCATACGGCGTACGGAAGAAGAGGTACTGCACGGGAAAGATAGCAAGACCATCGCCCAGTATTTTGCCGGCAAGAAAGACGCCGGAGATGAGATTTTCGATAACTACTTCTGCGTTCTCGTACTGGAAAAGGTCAATAACGGCAGGATGGCCGTAAAGTATTTCCGCGCGTTTCCCAAAGCCGACATAAAGCAGCGGGCCGAGGCCTGGTACGAAAGCATGAAATGGCCCGGATGGTCGGCAAAAAAGAAAGCCTTCGTGTTAAAAACACCGTCGGTGTACTCTGTCGTCCATTTCCTGTACGGCCAGGAAACGGAGAAGGGGATTATCTGCGCGAACGATAAGGTACGGCGGGCGGCTATTGAACGGCTGCTGCCCTGTATCCTGGAAAGAAAGCCCTTGCCGGCCGATATGATGCGAACGGCGTTTTTCCGCCTTACGAACCGTCAGTCCTATAGGCAATACTGGCCCCAGGCGTTGCTGATGGGCTGCGGCATCGTCAAGAAATATTATTGGGATCATGAGATGTGGAATCAGAAGATTCCCATATTGAACGATAAAGGAGCGATACTGCGTATGGACAAGCGAAGCTTTGCTTACGGGCGATTGTTGTCCGTGTATGAAAAAATGGAAACGGCGGCCTTGGAAAGTAAGAGCGGCGGCGAAGAAAAGAAAAAAGAAAACTCCAATCTGCGCGTTACCAACGCGGCGCGCTTGTGGTCCTCCATGATACACCGCCCGTATCGGACGATTTCTATTTTAGAAGAGCGGACCCAGTATTGTAAGGCCATCCTGAGCAAGCAGAAGCCAGGATACAAGGTCTATTTTGAGAAGATATTGGCTGAGCTGTATACTGAAATTATGGAATATGAAGGGGACGGGCAGCATCATGAGAAGACGGCCAATTCCGATTTCATATTAGGCTATTATTATCAGCAGCAGCAATTTTATAAGAAAAAAGACGAAGGGGCCGACGCGCGGCGGCAAGAAGGAGGAACGGCGGTATGAGCAGCTTGACGAAGAAAATAGATTTTGTGTTGTTTGTATCGGTACGGCAGGCAAATCCTAACGGCGACCCCTTGTTGGGAAACATGCCTCGTACCGATTATGAAGGCTATGGGGAAATATCCGATGTCTGCATCAAACGAAAAATACGCAACAGGCTTCAGGACATGGGACAGGAAATTTTCGTACAGGCCAACGATCGGGTAGATGATGCCTGCAAGTCATTGGAAGAACGGTACAAGGCTCATTTTACGTCAAAAGAGACTGTTGAAGACGTTGCTGCGGAGGCATGCCGGCGGTGGATCGACGTGCGAAGCTTCGGACAGGTTATGACCTTCCAAAAAAAGCAGTCGTTGGGCATCCGGGGTCCCGTGTCTGTCAGCCTGGGGAAAAGCCTGTCCCCTGTCGATGTGATTACCATGCAGATTACGAGAAGCACAAACGGTATGGCCTCGGAAAGTGGAAAGCGGTCGGCCGATACGATGGGAACGAAGCATTTTGTGGATTTCGGCGTATATAAGATTACAGGCAGCATGAACTGCTATTTTGCACAGCGGACAGGCTTTTCCGACGAGGACGCCCAGCTGATTCGGCAGGCCCTGTTGTCCTTGTTTGAAAATGATATGTCGTCGGCCCGTCCCGAAGGCAGCATGACCGTAGAGAAATTGTATTGGTTTGTTCATCCCAATGCCTTAGGGATTGCCTCGTCGGCGAAGATTCATCAACTCGTGCAGGCGCAGGCTCCGGCCGATGAAAAAGTCCATGATTTCTCTGATTACGCCGTGTCTGTAGATGAAGACCGGTTCAACCTGTATCGGCAAAAGGGTCTGACATTAGAAATTGAAGACGGTATATGATGAAAAACGTAGGACAACGAAACGAAACTGAATATTTGCAGCTTGCTGGCCTGCAGCATTTTTCTTTCTGCCGCCGGCAATGGGCCCTCATCCACATCGAGCAGCAATGGGCGGAAAACTACTTTACCGTCGACGGAGCGATTAAGCATACATTGGTAGATGAAGGGCTGAGCGATGAAAAGATGGGCAAGAAGCGCGTGCTGCGCTCCTTGCCTGTCGTGTCTCACGAGTTGGGAATACAAGGCGTGTGCGACGCTGTAGAGCTGATAGAAGACGAGGGCGGAGCTTACTTCAGCAAATACGATGCCCGCTTTATCGTATACCCCGTGGAATACAAGCGCGGGAAGCCGAAGACGATAGAAAGCGACATACTGCAGCTTACGGCTCAGGCTATGTGCCTGGAAGAAATGATGGAAGTCCGCGTCTCCCAAGGTGCGGTATTTTACTTTGAAACGCGCCGGCGGGAGAAAGTCGAATTTACGGACGAGCTGCGGGAAACGGTCAGGAATATGACTGCCGAAATGAATAAGTACTACCGGCAGGGCTATACGCCGAAGGTGCGGAAAAGCGCAAAGTGCCGGGCTTGTTCGCTGCAGGATATCTGCCTTCCGGGACTGCAGAAATTAGAATCGGCCCGCTCGTACGTAGAGAGGACGTTGGGAGAATGAGAAAGCTACTAAATACATTGTATATCACGAAGCCCGACGTGTATTTAGCGACGCAGGGAGCGAATATCGTCGTCCGGGAACAGCAGAAAACACTGGCCCGTTATCCCCTTCATAATTTGCAGGACATTGTACTGTTTACGTATTTGGGAATGAGCCCGCAGCTTATGGAACGGTGCATGGAATACGGCATCGGCATTGCCTACATGTCGCCGCAGGGACGCCTTATTGCCCGGATTCAGGGAAGCAGCAAGGGAAATATCCTGCTGCGGCGGACGCAGTACCGCGTAGCTGATGATCCGGCCCAATCATTGGATATTGTCCGCAACATCATTGCGGCTAAAGTATACAACGAAAAATGGGTCATGGAACGATATATTCGGCAGTATGAGCATCGGCTGGACGGCAGGCGTCTGCAGGCTTGTTCTCTGCAGCTGACGGATATGCTGGAAAAGGTTTGGGGCGCGTCTGCTTTGGATACGCTGAGAGGCTTTGAAGGCAGCGCTCAGGCTTTGTATTTTTCCTGTTTTGACGACATGATTTTAAATCAGAAAGACGATTTTACCTTTGGCATACGCTCGCGCCGGCCGCCATTAAACCGCGTCAATGCCCTTCTGTCTTTTATGTACGCCGTATTGTCCAACGACGTAGCCAGTGCGTTGGAGATGGTTGGCTTAGATGCTTACGCCGGATTTATGCACGCCGACCGGCCGGGCCGCGTTTCGCTGGCTCTGGATGTGGTGGAAGAATTGCGGGCTCCCGTTGCAGACCGCTTTGTCCTGTCCCTGATCAATAAAAAGGTCGTCGATGCCGGAGACTTCGACGCCGAGAGCAACGGGGCAGTCATGCTGAATGAATCGGGGCGCAAGAAAGTGATTGCCAAATGGCAGGAACGCAAAAAAGAAGAATTGACTCATCCCTATATAAAGGAAAAGATTTCCTGGGGATTAGTTCCGTTTATACAGGCTTCGTTATTAGCCCGGTTTTTGCGAAACGATTTGGATGCCTATCCGCCCTTTCTTTGGAAATAGCAGGAAGCGAGGTGGCAGACGAAATGTATATTTTAGTTTCGTACGATATCAGTACAAATTCAGCGGCAGGAAAACGCCGTCTGCGGACGGCTGCTAAAATCTGTTTAAACTATGGGCAGCGCGTTCAGAACTCTGTATTTGAGTGCGAAGTAGACGAAGGACAATACTTGCAGCTGAAACACCAATTACATGAGGTGATTGACGAATCTGTCGATAACTTACGTTTCTATCGCCTCGGGAAAAACTATAAAAAGACCGTAGAATCCATTGGCGTCGACAAAGGATATGACATAGAAGGCCCGTTGATTCTGTAGCGGCTTTCCGGCAATGGAAATAGGCTGTGCGAATCATAAGCATCGGATATATACCAGGGAGATTCGCACTCAAAAGAGCAATAGTTTGTCGAAATAGACAGCGATTTTTAGCAAATCAGCTGAATAAAGTTGTATAGGATTCTATATATGCTACGTTTCGGAGTAAGAGATACCAAATGTAGCTGTCACCCTCTACGCGAGGGTGTGGATTGAAATTGGTATACGTTATACATCAGGGCAGCTGGGACGGTGGTCACCCTCTACGCGAGGGTGTGGATTGAAATTATATCCGCTGCCTGGGTCTTTCCGGTTATCATTGTCACCCTCTACGCGAGGGTGTGGATTGAAATCGCCGTTTTGCGGGCTTCTTGTTCGCCGTGCAGGCGTCACCCTCTACGCGAGGGTGTGGATTGAAATGCCAGTATGCCGCTGACATTGAATCTGCCCGTCAAGTCACCCTCTACGCGAGGGTGTGGATTGAAATTATCATTGAAAAGGGTAATCGGTCCGGCAAGTCGGTCACCCTCTACGCGAGGGTGTGGATTGAAATCTTGAAGATGGCCGTCATCATCCCGCGGCCAGCTCGTCACCCTCTACGCGAGGGTGTGGATTGAAATCAGATGCTTTCTGAAATGGACAAGGACAGAATGAGTCACCCTCTACGCGAGGGTGTGGATTGAAATTATACAGTGAATCACCTTATCGCCCCTAATCCAGAGTCACCCTCTACGCGAGGGTGTGGATTGAAATGCCTATGGCGTTATCATATTCCTCCGCACGTTCTGTCACCCTCTACGCGAGGGTGTGGATTGAAATGGGTCAGTCTGTACAACAGCCGTTACTTGTCTAGGTCACCCTCTACGCGAGGGTGTGGATTGAAATGGCATGGAAACCGCTGAAACGACGCGGGCCGCAACGTCACCCTCTACGCGAGGGTGTGGATTGAAATATCCGTCTGCGATGTTACCTTGCCTTTATTGTCAGTCACCCTCTACGCGAGGGTGTGGATTGAAATCAACCGGCTTTTGTATATTCGTCCATAGGCTTTCGTCACCCTCTACGCGAGGGTGTGGATTGAAATCGTTTTGCACCGTAAACAGGCCCATATCCGAGCCGGTCACCCTCTACGCGAGGGTGTGGATTGAAATACTAGTGCGCTGTCATCCGTCTTTGAACGTCCTATGTCACCCTCTACGCGAGGGTGTGGATTGAAATTAGCTAACTGTTCAGGAAACACCCTCACAATCCGAGTCACCCTCTACGCGAGGGTGTGGATTGAAATTTCCAGAAACAGATTCTACGTATTCAGCGATAGAAGTCACCCTCTACGCGAGGGTGTGGATTGAAATATCCGTCTGCGATGTTACCTTGCCTTTGTTGTCAAGTCACCCTCTACGCGAGGGTGTGGATTGAAATTTTGTAACATTATAGTTACATTATATGTTACTGCGTCACCCTCTACGCGAGGGTGTGGATTGAAATAAAGATTGTCGGCAAGACAATCCAGAACAGCATGGTCACCCTCTACGCGAGGGTGTGGATTGAAATGAGCACGGTGCTCAACGCCTTGATTCATGCCGGCGTCACCCTCTACGCGAGGGTGTGGATTGAAATCTGCGGGCTACATCAAAGCAAATGGTGCGACAGTGTCACCCTCTACGCGAGGGTGTGGATTGAAATGACGACCTCACATTTACCTGGGTCAGCAGAAATTGTCACCCTCTACGCGAGGGTGTGGATTGAAATCAGAATTTCTAAAGTATTATTGATGATACCGGGAGTCACCCTCTACGCGAGGGTGTGGATTGAAATGACGTACATTTGCGAAAAGTCTAGCAGATTGCGGGTCACCCTCTACGCGAGGGTGTGGATTGAAATCTACGCAGAAGCCCATAAAACACGGATGGAATTAGTCACCCTCTACGCGAGGGTGTGGATTGAAATGCCATTACTTAATTTATTATGTATGCTTCCTATGCGTCACCCTCTACGCGAGGGTGTGGATTGAAATGTGGTGGATTGCCGATTATCGCGGCTTTAACGGGTGTCACCCTCTACGCGAGGGTGTGGATTGAAATTATTAATAGTCCTGGACTAAAAACCGAAGCTATTTTGTCACCCTCTACGCGAGGGTGTGGATTGAAATTGCTGTACCGCTACGTCGACGGCCTGAGTTGGGGGTCACCCTCTACGCGAGGGTGTGGATTGAAATTAAAATACCCGTTATCAATTTTAATCCGCAGGAACGTCACCCTCTACGCGAGGGTGTGGATTGAAATTTTGGCCTGCTGGTCCGTATAGGCGGCGTTAAGCGTCACCCTCTACGCGAGGGTGTGGATTGAAATAAACAACGGTTTGATAGCCCCGTCGATACCCGATGTCACCCTCTACGCGAGGGTGTGGATTGAAATCATGGCCATGTGGAAATATAAGTACGACGAAACGAGTCACCCTCTACGCGAGGGTGTGGATTGAAATGTAAAATGGTAATCACCGCTACGAAAGAAAGCGAGTCACCCTCTACGCGAGGGTGTGGATTGAAATAGGCTCATGAAGTATATGAACAAGATGAATTTACGTCACCCTCTACGCGAGGGTGTGGATTGAAATCCTGCGGGCACGGCCGATAAGATCCGCAAAGTATGTCACCCTCTACGCGAGGGTGTGGATTGAAATGAAACAAAGTAAAGTAGAAGAAAGTAGAGGAAAGGTCACCCTCTACGCGAGGGTGTGGATTGAAATTTTAAGCAGTTCATTCCCTGCACAATAATTTGAGTCACCCTCTACGCGAGGGTGTGGATTGAAATGATACCGCTTATACTATGTGGGTCGACCTCGGCAGTCACCCTCTACGCGAGGGTGTGGATTGAAATATCCATATCTGGGATAAACACGTTTACATTTTTTGTCACCCTCTACGCGAGGGTGTGGATTGAAATCATATCAGGAATCGAACCATTTCTCATGACCTGTGTCACCCTCTACGCGAGGGTGTGGATTGAAATTTCACATTTCAAAACAAACCCAAAGGAGAGAAGAGTCACCCTCTACGCGAGGGTGTGGATTGAAATATGTAAGGATTGGTCGAATCTGGTTGCTGCCACTGTCACCCTCTACGCGAGGGTGTGGATTGAAATCAGCTGCATACTAAGGTTTTGGATTTCCAGCCAGTGTCACCCTCTACGCGAGGGTGTGGATTGAAATAACACATCATCAGATGTGAACACACCTGTCTTTGTGTCACCCTCTACGCGAGGGTGTGGATTGAAATATTAATCTGGTGTATCAGATTGCGTCGAATTTTAGGTCACCCTCTACGCGAGGGTGTGGATTGAAATCGCAAAGAACGGACTAAAGAAGTATTGACGTTTCCGTCACCCTCTACGCGAGGGTGTGGATTGAAATCGAAATATACCCATTGGTACAAGACATTAGTTTTAGGTCACCCTCTACGCGAGGGTGTGGATTGAAATGCCGGAGGCGACAGAGGCCGTGATAATCGCCGGCAGTCACCCTCCACGCGAGGGTGTGGATTGAAATGTATGAATCGGCCCGGCTGGTGCAAAACATCTCCGTCACCCTCCACGCGAGGGTGTGGATTGAAATGTATGAATCGGCCCGGCTGGTGCAAAACATCTCCGTCACCCTCCGTGTGAGGGTGTGGATTGAAAGTTATGGTACTGGCGGTTATACGGCCTTTTTTTGGTATCGCCCTTCGTACGAAGATAGTTCCTGTATTTTCGTATGTATCATAACTGCGATTTGTATATTTTATAGTATACAAAATATATACTTGTTACGTATACAAGGGAATATATGCGATTGGGTCAGGAAAATATTTCCTGTATAAATACAAAAAAAGCCTATGGTAATAAGAGAAAGTATGGTATTATTAAAATCATACAAATGTATTTATAGGAGGGATTTTTTATGGAATTGCTTAGGAATTGGAAGGTGCACCTATTTGCGTTCATTATCATCATTATTGCTGAACTGATAGGCGTTCATTCTTTCGGTCTCGTCGTATTTTTACCGCTGCTGTATGCACTGGTAATGGGCGGCATCCTCAGTTATCCGTCTCTTGGAGTCATGAATGAAAAAATGATGGATGTAGCCGGCAAGGTCATGCCGATTGCCATGCTGGTGCTGATCGTAAAGATTGGTCTCGGCATCGGGCCGAACCTGCACATGCTGCTGAATTCCGGCTGGGCATTGATCATGCAGGAATTAGGTCACTTCTTCGGCACGATTGTCTTCGGTCTTCCCATGGCCCTGGCCTTAAAGATGGGCCGCGAAGCTATCGGCGCCTGCTATTCTATTGACCGCGAACCGAACGTAGCGATTATTGCTGAAAAATACGGTATCTTTTCTCCTGAAGGCCGCGGCGTTATGGGCATGTACATCTGCGGCACCTTGTTCGGCGCGCTGTGGATTTCTATTCTGAGCGGCATTATCGCCCGGACGGGATTTTTCCATCCCTATGCCCTGGCGATGGGCGGCGGCATCGGCAGCGCCAGCATGATGGCCGCGTCTATCGGCTCTCTGGTCGCCGTATTCCCGGAAGAAGCGCAGCGCATCCAGGCCTATGCCGGCGCGGCAAACCTCATGACGACCATTTTGGGCATTTACTTCGCCCTGTTCATTTCCCTGCCCGTTACGGTTAAGGTATACGAGCTGGTTACGGGCGATAAACGGTCTAAAAATGCTCCTGTCGAAGCGGTTCAGGAAGAAAACGTCGTCGCCGACGCCGTTCCCAAGGCTGCGGAAAAGCAGAGCTTTGGCGACATGATGCGCGACACGATCATCATTTTAGTATTAACTGGTATTTTCTGCACCGTCGGCAACTGCGTCGGCTTCGGCGGCACTCTTGCCGATTCGGCTATCAGCTCTATCGTCTTTGTCGTCCTGTCCCTCATCGGCGTGCTGCTGGCCCATGTTCCCGGCCTGAATAAGCTGCCTATCGTGTTCTGGGCCTCTATCATCGCCGTCATCGTGTCGATTCCCGGATTCCCCGGCGAAGCCTGGATTACCCAGACGACGGGCAAGTTCAGCGTACTGGCTGCGACGACGCCGATCCTGGCCTATGCCGGCTTGTCGCTGGGCAAGGATATTCCGGCCTTTAAGCGCCTGTCCTGGCGTATCGTTCCCGTAGCGCTTATGGTCGCGACCGGCTCGTTCCTCGGCGCGACGATTATGGCGGAAATCGTCCTTCATCTGGAAGGCATATTCTAAGCAAGCAAATCTTATGAAAAAAGGTGTGTATAAATGACAAAAGAAGAATTAAAGAAAGCAGTGTGCGAAGCCATTGAAAAGCGTTTCGACGACATAAAGGCCTTCGGCGAATCTATCTTCGCCGAACCGGAATTGGGATATAAGGAATATAAGACGTCGGCCAAGGTAAAGGAAGCCTTCGATAAATTGGGCATTTCCTATACGGACGGCTGGGGCATCAACGGCGTAAAAGGCCGCATGAAGGGGACGAAATCGGACCGTACCGTCGCCGTCTTCGGCGAGCTGGACGCCCTAGTCTGCCGCAATCATCCCGGCGCCGACGAAACGACGGGAGCGGCGCACTGCTGCGGCCACTACGTGCAGATGGCCAACCTGATGGCCGTCGCCATGGCCCTGCACGATACGGACGCCATGAAATATTTGGGCGGCGACGTCGTTTTATTCGCCGTGCCTGCTGAAGAATGCATTGAAATCGAATACAGGAATTCCCTGCGGAATAAGGGAAAAATTCATTTCCTCGGCGGCAAGGAAGAAATTATTTACCAAGGCGGCTTCGACGATATCGACGCGGCGATGCAGATGCACGTCACGACGACGGACGACCCGCAAGGCGAAATACAGCTTGGAAGTCCCTGCGACGGCTTTATCAGCAAGCTCGTCGAATACCATGGCAAGGCAGCGCACGCCGCGGCGGCTCCTCACGACGGCATCAACGCCCTGAACGCGGCCATGTTGGGCCTCATGGGCGTCAACGCCCTGCGCGAGACCTTCCGCGAAGAAGATTACGTCCGCTTCCATCCCATCATCACCAGCGGCGGCGACTTGGTAAACGTCGTTCCCGATCACGTGCGGATGGAAAGCTACGTCCGCGCCGCCTCTGTCGAGGCCATTAAGGAATATAACGCCAGCGTCGACCGGGCCCTGCAGGCCGGGGCGCTGGCCGTCGGCGCGACCTGTGAAATCCAGAATCTGCCGGGCTACCTGCCCATGCGTCAGGATAAAAAACTGACGAAGCTGCTGGAAGAAAACTGCCAGTCCATCTTCGGCGCAGAGCACATCCGCTATACGCCTCAGGATACGGGCAGCACCGATATGGGCGACGTATCGCACCTCATGCCGATTATCCATCCCTGGGTCGGCTGCGTCCACGGCGCGCTGCACAGCGTGGATTTCACCCTCTTTGAAGAAAAGACGGCGTACACGAAGACGCCCCAGGCGCTGGCCTGCGTCCTCATCGACTTGCTTTACGGCGACGCCCAGGGCATCGAAGACCTGCTGGACGGCTACAAGCCCCTCATGACGAAGGAAGAATATCTGGAGTACATGGCGTCCATAAAATAACGGCGTTTTTAAACGAAAGGTAATCGGGCCGTAACGATATACGGAATTGTCTGACGAAACAGGCCGTCGATGGCCGCGGTACAAATGCGCGCGGCAAGGCGGCCTGTTTTTTGCTGCAGGAAATCGATGCTGGTACCTGTATGACATATAAATCATGAGCATACTGGTCATATAAAAATGATACGGTAAAGTTATCAGACTCCATTGACAAGAAAGGAAAATAGTATAAACTTATACAAAAATAAAAGTGTTCATATAATGGAACAGGACGAACGACGGCGCCATGAAATAGGGGATATCGTCTTCCTTGGCTTCGTTGTCTATGGAGAAAGAAGGAAGTTTCAGTGGAAATCAGTCTGATATTACTAAAGGAAACGGTAAAGCTGTTTCTCATCATGCTCATGGGCTTCGCCCTGATACGGACGGGCAAGCTGCGCAGCTCCGACGGCAAGGCCTTGTCCGTCCTGCTGGTCTATCTCATTTTGCCGTGCGTCATCATTCATTCCTTTCAGGTAGAGCCGAGCGAGGCCGTGCGCAGGGGGCTGCTCTTCGCCTTTTGTGCCGCCGTCGCCGTTCACGCCTTGTTCATCCTCCTCACGGCGGCCTTCCGTCCCCTTTTCAGCCTGAAGGCTGTCGAGCAAATGGCCTTGATTTATACCAATGCGGGCATACTGGTATTTCCCCTGGTTACGGCTCTGCTGGGGACGGAGTATCTCATTTATCCCTGTGCCTACGCCGTAGTCCAGCTGATACTGCTATGGACGCACGGCTCCTGCCTTCTCTGCGGGCGAGGGGAAATCCATATCCGCAGCATCGTCTGCAACATCAATATCTTGGCCATATGCTTCGGTGCAGCCCTCTTTCTGCTGCATATTTCCCTGCCTCCCCTCATAGACCAGACTATGGGCAGCGTCGGCTCCATGATCGGCCCCGTCGGTATGCTCATTACGGGCATGGCCATTGCCGACTGCGATTTAAAGGAAATCTTCGGCAAGCTTCGTGCCTATCTGCCCGTAGGCCTTCGGCTGGTCGTATATCCTGTCGTCCTGGCCGGCGTCCTGGCTCTTTTGGGTGCGGCGTCCTTCATCGATGACGGAAAGAATATTCTCATGACGATATTTTTAGCGTCTATTACGCCGACGGCGGCCATCGTCACGTCTATGGCCTCCTTATACGACAAGGACCCGGTGTATTCGGCCGAGCTGTGCGTCTTATCGACGATATTGTCTATCCTTACGATGCCGGCCCTCTTATTCGTATTTGACAAATTGATATAAAGACTTGCCATCGCGGCGAAAGGCCCTCCGTCCATGAAGACGGGGGGCCTTTCGTTCATTAAGGTGATTTAGTTGAATATGGGAATCATAGGAGAGAATGCGAAGTTATTGGTCGTCGACGTTGATGATCTTCGACGGGTTGAGGATGTTGTTGGGGTCGAGGGCCTTCTTGATGGCGCAGATCATCTTGTATTCGCCGGGAGGCGTGCAGCGCTTGAAGTCGTGGAGCTTCTTGTAGCCGATGCCGTGTTCGCCGGACATCTTGCCGCCTAAGGCGTATACTTCGTCGAACAGGTCTTTATGGAAGCCTTCCATCTTTTCCATCCATTCGATAGGAGACAGCTTGTCGACGTTCAGCGGCAGGACGTGGATGTTGCCGTCGCCGATATGGGCCGACGTTACGCTGTAAATGCCGTGTTTTTCTTCCAGCCCCGGAATCTTGGAGGTGATTTCGGCGATGTGTTCGAGAGGAACGACGAAGTCTTCGGCGACGAACATGATGTCGATGTCGCGGGCCGCTTCGGCGAATTGACGGCGGCATCCCCAGATGCGGTCGTCAGCCTGGATGACGTCGACGGCGCCCATGGCGTCGCACAAATCGCTCAGTTTTTCCATCTTCTTATCCAGTTCGTCTTCGTCGAACGTTTCTACCGTAATGATGACGTAGCAGCAGCCTTCGTCGACGTGGGGCAGGGACACCTTGCAGAACTTGCTGCACATGGACAGGGCTTTGTTGTCCATGTATTCGATGCTCGTCGGTTCGATGCCGGCCTTGAGGATCTTGTTGGGCAGGGCGAACCCCTTTTCATCTTCCTTGAAGATGGCGACGAGGTCGAATTTATACGGCGGCAGAGGACGGAGCTTCAGCGTGACTTCCGTTACGATGCCCAGGGTGCCTTCGGAGCCGCAGATGAGCTGTTCCAGGCAGTAGCCTGTGGAGCATTTCTGCAGGCGCGCGCCGACGTCGACGATGTCGCCTGTCGGCGTGACGACCTTCATGCCGTAAATCTGGTTGCGCGTCGTGCCGTATTTGACGGCCTTGTTGCCGCCGGCGTTGGTCGCGACGTTGCCGCCGATCTGGCAGCTGTCGGCGCTGCAGGGGTCGCCGGCGTAGAGCAGGCCGTATTCGTTGACCGTCTTTTGGATGACGCTGGTGCGGACGCCGGTCTGGACGACGGCGTACATGTTGTCCGTATCAATTTTCAGGATTTTGTCCATGCGGTCCAGTTCCATGACCATGCCGCCGTGGACGGGGATAGCGCCGCAGGCGACGCCGGAGCCAGCTGCGCGGGGCGTAATCGGCACGAGGTATTTATTGGCGAGCTTTACGACTTCCGCTACTTGTTCCGTCGTTTCGGGGAAGACGACGACTTCCGGCGTGTGGAACCAATAGGAGTTACCTTCTTCGTCCGTTTTGTAGACGTCTAATTTTTCCGGGTCGACAGTGACGCCCTTTTCGCCTAATACGCTTTTCAGTTCCTGTACTAATTCGTCCGTTACTTTGTTGAATGTTGACATACGATGACACGCTCCTTCTGCAAGTGATTAAAAATAAACAGGATATTCTGATATTGCCTTATTCTTCGGCAGTCCGATTGCCCCAGAGAGAGGCGATAAACGAGCAGAATACCGTCGTAAAGACGACGCCGATGGCTCCGGGAATGGCGGCCAGGGGATCGAAGTACGTAATGCCCAGCGTTACGGCCAACGCCGTGTTCTGCACGCCGATGACGAAGGTCATGGCTTTGCCCTTAGCCTGGGGCATGCGCAGGATGCGGGATACGGAAAAGCCGACGATCAGGCCGATGACGGTGTAGAGGATCATGGCGACGGCGGCCATCAGGGCCACGGTCTGCAGCCGTTCGACGTTCAGGGCCACGACGACGAGGATGATGCCCAGCAGGGCCAGCACTGTAAATAAGGGGACGATCTTTTGAATGACCGGCATCTGCTTTTTGCAGACCTTATTGACGATAAGCCCTAAGACGATGGGAATGATGATAATCTGAATAATGCTGATGAATAATCCCACGGCGTCGATGTCTACGTACTGCTTTACGTAAAACAGGAGCAGCACGGGCATGATAAATGGCGCTACGATGGTGCTGATGCTGGAAATGGTGACGGACAAGGCCTTATCGCCCTTTGCCAGGAAGGTCATGACGTTGGATGACGTACCCGTAGGACAGCAGCCGAGGAGGACGAAGCCGACGAGGAGCATCGGCGAGAGGTTGAGGAAGGTGCCGATGCCGAGCCCGACGAGGGGCATAAAGACGTACAAGGTGACGACGCCGATGATGACGTCCTTCGGTCGGGAGAAGATGAGCTTAAAGTCGTTGGGTGACATGGACAGGCCCATGCTGAGCATGATAATGCCTAAAAAATAGGAAATCCAGCTGCCGTAAGGCTTCAGCGGCTCGGGAAAGAAATAGGCAAATACGGCGCAGAGGATGACCCACAACGTGACGTATTTGGTAAAAAAGGAAACAAATTTTAATAAACCAGCCATGACCTAAACACCTCCGCTTGTAAAAGAATCTGCTTTGTGTAATTGGCTTTGATAAAACGGAACACGTTCCATTTATAACATGTTTTAAATGCATATTATAAATGCGTTTTAGTTAATTGTAGAATATCCTATCCTTCCGAATGTGTCAAAATTTGTACAAACGGCTGGGAAAAGGGTGAAATTATTCAGCTTAAGGCCATAAAATGACTGGAATGTTAAACAAAAAATAAAAGCATTGCCGTAAATTTAATTACAGACAATGCTTTTGACTTTTGAAATATGATATTTATAAACTGTTTATATGAAATAATTTAAGGAAGTGGGTGTTGAAGAAGCTCAGGTGACGGCGCAGGATGGATTCGGCCAGCTGGCGGTCGTGCAGGGCTAGGACGTCGCAGATGACCAGGTGATCCGTTTCGATGATGTCGTAATACCCTTCGGGCGGATTGTAAATCATATAGCTGCGGTAGCGGAACAGCTTGAACTTGATTTGCTCGTACAGGTCGGATAATAAAGGCGAATCGGCGAGCATGACGAGCTTTAAGTGGAATTGGTATTCCAAATCCATGATCGTCCGCGACAGGACGTCCCGGGGCGTTTCGTCTACGCGGCAGCATATGTCGTTCATTTGGCGGGCCAAGCCGCGCAGTTCTTCCAACTGCCTATCCGTCGCGGCGACGGCGGCCCGGCCGGCGGCGTACGATTCCAAAAGGAAACACAGCTCCTTTAAATCGGTGTATTCCTTGATGGAGAAGCCCGTCACGCTGTACTTATGGGATTTTTTGACGTAGCCCTCCTTTTCCAAACGGCTCAGGGCGTATTTCATGGGCGAACGGCTGATGCCCAGCTGTTTGGCCACGGCGTTTTCGTTAATCCAGCTGCCGGGAGGGATGCGGAAGCATACGATTTCCTGAAGCAAAATCGTGTAGGTAATGTCGTTCAGCGACATGAACGGGTTTTGTTGCTGGAGTAATTCTATCGACATCTTGTCCATCCGGGTACCTCCTGTCCAGAGCCATTGTACAGCTTTATTATAGCAGGACTTCCGGCAATGTGTAGGGACGGGGACTTTCAAAATCTGCAAGGAGCGCCGCGCCGGCCCGGACGGGGAGACACGGCGCGGCAGACGGCTTATGGCCGGCAGTTTCGGGATAGATGAAGATTTTTAATGTGAATTTGTAATGGTAAATATGTTTTTTTATTATTTATAAAATTCATGATACGATGTACAATATAAATAAATGATATAGCTCCTTCGGGAGAGGGGAAGGCAGGTTAAGTATGGACATCAAGAGATATTTAGCCAGGGAAGGCGAAAAAATTGATTTGAGCAAGTTTTCTACAGTCTGCGACGTCGACATAGATAAGGAAAAGGTCAAGACGGAGCTCATGCCCCAGGCCATTGAAGAAATGAAGCAGTGGCAGGAAAAGCTGTTTGCCGAAGGCCAGTACGGCATTTTGATCGTGCTGCAGGCCATGGATGCGGCCGGCAAGGACGGCACGATCAAGCACGTGTTCGCCCGCCTGAACCCGGCGGCGGTCCACGTTCACAGCTTCAAGCAGCCCAGCACGGAAGAAAAGGAACACGACTACATGTGGCGCGTCAACAAGGCCCTGCCCAGCCGCGGCGAAATCGGCATATTCAACCGCTCTCACTACGAGGACGTCGTCATAGCACGCATTCACAACTTGATTGAAAGCGACGGCCTGCCGGAAGAGCTGATCAGCGACGGCATCTGGAAGAAGCGGTACCGCCAGATTTGCGACTGGGAAAAATACCTGACGGAAAATGGGTTCCCGGTCATCAAGATTTTTCTCCACGTGTCGAAGGCCGAGCAGAAAAAGCGCCTCATCGACCGCATCGTGACTAAGCAGAAGAACTGGAAGTTTTCCATGTCCGACATCGAGGAACGGCAGTACTGGAACCGCTATCAGAAGGTGTACAGCGAGGTCATCTCGGCGACGACGAAGAGCTACGCGCCGTGGTACGTCGTGCCGGCGGACAACAAGTGGTACACGCGGTACGTCGTGGCCCAGATCGTCCTGAAATCGCTGCGGGAGATCAATCCTGATTTCCCCAAGCTGTCGGCGGAGGTAGAAAGCCAGCTGGAGCAGTTCCGCAAGATTTTGAAAAACATCGACATTGAAGACTTGAAATCCATCAAGGAAAGCATGAAATAGAAGTCTTTGACATAGGGATATATGTCATGCTATAGTAAATGAAATTACATATTGCAGGTCAGGTGTCGCAGACTTAATAGAGAAGACCGGTGCAATGCCGGCGCGGTCCCGCCGCTGTAAGGATGAGCTATGCTGCATGATGTCACTGTGCCCTATAGGCATGGGAAGGCGCAGCGGAGCGATGAATCCGAGCCAGAAGAACTGCCTGACTGATAATCACCGACAGACCTGCGAGCGATGGGGATGGAGATTGACTGCGCAGATAGTTGCGCTATAGCTGTGCCGCACGGGATTCGTGCGGCATTTTATATATGCCTATGCGTTAGGTGGTGACGGCAGTATGTAATCATTAACGGACATAGGAGTGATAGTATGAAGAAGGAACGATGGAAGAAGGTTTTGACAATGGCAGTACTTGGGATTTCAATCGGCGCGGCAGGAGCTTTTCCGGCGGGTGCGGCAGGAGGATATACGCTGAATCCGGAAGTAAAGAGCGCGACGCCGGCCCTGAAGCGGGCGGCGGAAATCGGCGTCCGGTCGTACGACAACCCGGCCATGAAGGAGGCGGAAAATAAAGACGCTATCCTCGTATTGAGCTTCGGCACGACGTACGCGGAAAACAGGGCGGCGACGATCGATAAGACCGTAGCGGAAATTCAGGCCGCCCATCCCGATACGAAGGTCGTCTTGGCCTTTACGTCCCACATCATTATCGACCGCATTCAAAAAAACGAAGGCCTGCGGATTCCTACGCCGGAGCAGGCTCTGGAACAGCTGAAGGCCGAAGGCTATACGCGCGTCGCCGTGACGACGCTCAACGTCATTCCCGGCATAGAGTACGATTACAACGCCGCCTTGTTCGATATGTACAAGGGTCAGTTTAAAAAGATGACCTTGGGCACGCCCGTCCTGTACTGGATGGGCCAGGAAAACCAGCGCGACGACGTGGCCGAATTCGTGCAGGCCATAGCGACGCAGTTCCCGCCGTTAGGCGAGACCGACGCCGTCCTGGTCATGGCCCACGGCACGCCGCATCCGGCCAACGCCTATTATTCCGTCCTGCAGAGCCGCTTTGACGCGGCCTGCCTGGGGAAGGTCTTCGTCTATTCCGTCGAAGGCTGGCCCCACCTCGATACGGTCATTCCGATGCTGAAGGCTAAGGGAATCGAGCATGTGACCATCATGCCCATGATGGTCGTCGCCGGCGACCACGCCAACAACGACATGGCCGGCAGTGAGGAAGATTCCCACAAGAGCATCTTGGAAAGAGCCGGCTTTGCCGTCACGCCGTATATTCACGGTCTGGGCGAAAACGAAGCCGTCCGGCAGTTGTTCGTGGAGCGGGCAAATGAAGCCTGGGCTGTGCTGGAAAGAAATACAAAATAAAGATTCATTTATATATGCAAATACGGCATTGGGTCTGTATCCCAATGCCGTATTTGCATGTATATATCGTTATTTCAAGGATAAGGTCCGCTCGATGAGGGGCTTGTACTGGTCGTATTTTTGGTTCAGCTGCTCCAGCGTATACTGATGGTATACATTCAGGTCCTTTAAGCCCTGGAAATACTTGAGGAAGATAGAGTGGAGCCGGCGGTTGACGATGAGGTAAAAGGGGCTGGCCTGATTGTGGATGTATTTCTTATTCTTTTTCAGGAAGCCCGTCTTATAGTTGGAGTAGAAGGACACGTTTTCACCCTTGTACGTCGAATCGCCGCCGAAGGAGGGCAGCACGCCGATGACGATGTGCGGGTTGACCTGCATCGTTTCCAGTACGGTCTGAATGTGTTCCTTCCGTTCTTCCGCCGTCAGGGAGTATTCCACGTCGGTCAGGTAGATGTACCCCGTTTCTAAATACCGCATGAGGGACGACGTCGTCGTAATGAATTCGATTTCCGCGGCGTTTACGATTTCTTCCCACGTGACGCAGAGGCGCTGGACCGAGAAGGCCTGCTCCGGCGACACTTGGCGGATAATACTTTCAAAGACTTCGTGAGGCAGCAGGAATTCGAAGCCGTTCGTCAGGAAGAAGAAAAAGCTGTTCGCTGCGTAGAATGCCGTGCGGTAACCCATTTCGTCCATGCCGAGAGAGCTGCTGACGGAAATGAGAGGCTCCTTTTCCGTGCCTGTAAAGCTGAATTTTTCATAAATGTCCCAAACCGTCGATTCGTCGAAGATGTACGTGCACATGGTGAACCGGGGCGGATTGTTGGACATGGCGTACTGGACGGCGAAGGCGCCGCGCAGGATGATGAGGTTGGCGTTTTGAATGTCGCAGAAGTCGTAGAAGACGAAATCGAAGTCCAAAAAGCGGTTGATCATCTTATACAGCTGCTGCACGTATTCAGGGTTCTGCTCCAGCTTGTCCATGTCCAGTCCCACGCGGATGGTTAGCTTCACCGAGTCCAGCTGAATCGAATCGAAGTATTTCCAAAAACCGGCCTGGTACAAGGTGCAGAATTCGCCGAGGATGAGGAGCTCGCCGTCGTTTTCGAGGTTCTGGACGCCCTTTTGCAGCAGGTCGGCCAGAAAGGCCGACGTGTCGTGATGGCCCGTAATGACCTGAATGGACGGACGGTTTTCCTTTACCTTTGTCGCGTGGTTCTGGTGCAGCGTCGAACGGTAGGCGGCGCAGAGATATTGACTGATTTCAAATCCCAAATCCTTAACTTCACAGGAAATGGGAAATGTTTTATAAAATTTTTCTTCTTTTTTCTGTTTTACGATTAACTCGGCAAAATAATTGCCCATTTCTTCGTTGATGCGTTCTACATACCGGGACGAAGGCAACTTTGTGCCGTTGCTCCACTTATTGACGTACGATACGTCGTAGCCTACGATGTCGGCGAGGGAAATAAACTTTGCCTGCGTAAACGTAATCAGCCTTTTTAACGTAGATGCGTAGCCGTCTGAAATCATCGTGGAATCCCTCCTCTTTCGTCTATTTGCCCAAAAATGCAAAAAATGGCCGATGCCCGTCTGAATAATGTATCATCATTATAGCACAGCATATATTAGGTGGCAAAAGGATTTCATAAAGGAAGAAAAAAAGTCAAAAAGAAGGCAAAGGAATGTTATAGACTGGAAATGCGTGCTAAATTATGCAAAACCGTCCTGTTTCATTTCGCCGGGAAAGTTTGTATACTTAAGGCACAAAGTCAAGCGGAAGCAAAACGCTGCTCGGCCAATTTATTATTTCTCCCAAGGAGGTTTATTCAAAATGGCTTATCAGAATATTGAATTTACAAAAGAAGACGGCATTGGTATCTTGACGATTAATCGTCCGAAGGCTCTCAACGCCTTGAATACAGAAACGGTTACGGAACTGGGCGACTGCGTTGACAAAATCGCCAACGACCCGGAAGTTAAAGTCCTCATCGTTACCGGCGGCGGCGCTAAATCCTTCGTAGCCGGCGCAGATATCGTCGAAATGTCCACGAAGAACGCCGTACAGGGCCGTACCTTCGGCATTCTCGCTCAGGACGTCTTCACTCGCATCGAAAACCTTCCCCAGCCGGTTATCGCTGCTGTAAACGGCTATGCTCTCGGCGGCGGCTGCGAACTCGCCTGCGCTTGCGATTTCCGCTATGCTTCCGAAAACGCTAAATTCGGTCAGCCCGAAGTCGGCCTCGGCATTACTCCTGGCTTCGGCGGCACGCAGCGTCTTCCCCGTGTCGTTGGCCGCGGCTACGGCAAAGAACTGATCTTCACGGCTCAGATGATCGACGCTCAGGAAGCATACCGCATCGGCCTCGTAAACAAAGTCGTTCCTCAGGAACAGCTCATGGACGAAGTAAAGAAAACGGCTAAGAAGATCGCTTCCAACGCTAAAATCGCCGTACAGCTCGCAAAAGCTGCCGTTAACCGCGGCATCAACTGCGACGTTATCACCGGCATCGCATACGAAGCCGAAGTATTCGGCCTCTGCTTCGCTACGGAAGACCAGAAAGAAGGCATGGCCGCTTTCGTTGAAAAACGCAAAGCAAACTTCACAGACAAATAATAGACTGTCTGCCTGACCTGCATCGGTTAAAAAAGGCGTCATGTATTGTGACGCCTTTCTTAATAAAGCATAGTATGTATTAGGAAATATTTTTAGGAGGAATATTACTCATGGATTTCAAACTCACAGAAATGCAGCAAGACATTGCCAATCTCGCTAAAGATTTTGCTACAAAACGCCTGGCTCCGACCGTAAAAGAACGCGACGAAAAAGAAGTTTTCGACCGCGCTATCCTCGATGAAATGGGCACCCTCGGCCTCCTCGGCATTCCCTGGGAAGAAGAAAACGGCGGCGTTGGCGCCGACTTCCTCAGCCTGGCCGTTGCCTGCGAAGAAGTCGCTAAAGTCGACCCCTCCATCGCTTTGAGCTTCGAAGTTCACACCATGCTCTGCTCCTGGCCTATCTGGAAGTTCGGCACGGCAGAACAGAAAGAAAAATACTTGAAACCGTTGGCAGAAGGCACGAAGCTCGGCGCTTTCGGCTTGACGGAACCCAACGCCGGCACGGACGCCCTCAACGGTTCCTCCACGGCTGTTAAGGAAGGCGACTACTACATCCTCAACGGATCCAAGGTCTTCAACACCAACGGCGGCGAAGCCGACGTAACCATCGTATTTGCAGCTACGGATAAATCCAAGGGCGCGAAGGGCATGAGCGCGTTCATCGTTGAAAAAGGCATGGAAGGCTTCACCTACGGCAAACAGGAAGTCAAAATGGGTATCCGCGCTTCCGTACAGCGCGAACTCGTATTCCAGAACGTTAAAGTTCCGGCAGCCAACCTCCTCGGCAAAGAAGGCGAAGGCTTCAAGATTGCGATGATGACCCTCGACGGCGGCCGCGTAGGCGTCGGCGCACAGGCTCTCGGCATCGCCGAAGGCGCATACAACGAAGCTGTTAAATACGCGAAAGAACGCGTTCAGTTCGGCAAACCCATCGCTACGAAGCAGGCTATCGCCTTCATGCTCGCTGACATGAAGCTCAAGATCGAAACGGCTCGCCTCGCCGTATACAAAGCAGCCTGGAAGATGGGCCAGCCCGACGTGAAGTCCTACTCCATGGACGCGGCTATTGCTAAGAAATACGCTTCCGACATCGCGATGCAGGTTACGACGGACGCTGTACAGGTCTTCGGCGGCTACGGTTTCACCCGCGAATACCCGGTAGAACGGTACATGCGCGACGCTAAGATCACTCAGATCTACGAAGGCACGAACCAGGTACAGCAGATGATTATTTCCGGCGCTATCCTGAAATAATTCGGCAGGACCTCTTTAGAAATACGCATTCACATAGTAGAGTACGAAAACGCTTATAGAAAAATCGCTTGTAAAAAAGGAGCCGCAGTTTCGCTTGCTGCGGCTCCTTTTATCATATACGGGGAATTGTGGCGGATAGGCTATTGCAGAAAGACTCTCCAAAGGCCGATGATCAAGAATATCATGACGATGATAAAGCTGACGACCCGGGTCTTGGAGAAAATTTTCGGATTGTTCTGCATGTTTTTCGGCGGCGCCGGCGGCGGGACGATTTGCTTCGTGCCGCAGATGGGGCACATGAGGACGCCGTCGCGCAGCTCTGTGCCGCAGGTAGGACAAATCACGGTATCATCTCCTATTTCTATATATCACTATTACTATAGGGGGATAGGCGGGGGCTGTCAAGAGGCGGGCCGGCGGAATGTATTCTCCCCTAAATTGATATACATTTCCCTCGTTTTTTGCTATAATAAATAAAACACGTGCTCCAGAAGGACTTCTGATGGAAAACGTCATAGGCATGCAGCCGTACTTATCTGCAAAGAAGAAATTCTGCGCAGGCGAGGCGAAAGCACGTATAGTGGAAAGCTACGAGGCTCTGTGTTTTCGCACAGAGCCTTTTTGTCCATACAAAAGGAGGAAGACTATGGAAACAAGATTAGCCCTTATCGGAATCATCGTAGGCAAGCGGGACGAGACGACGAAGCTCAACGAGCTCCTTCACGAATACGGCCAGTATATCGTCGGCCGCATGGGCATTCCGTATAAGGATAAGGATATCAACGTCATCAGCATTATTATCGACGCGCCGCAGGATACGATCAGCGCCTTGTCGGGAAAGCTCGGCATGCTTCCCGACGTGAGCACGAAGACGATCTATCCGCCGCTGCCGCAGCAGAGGTGAGACCATGCTGAAACTTGCGATTTACGGAAAGGGCGGCATCGGCAAGTCGACTATGACCAGCAACCTGGCGGCGGCCTTCGCCTATTTGGGAAAGAAAGTCATACAAATCGGCTGCGACCCCAAGGCCGATTCGACGCTGAACCTGCTGGGCGGCGAGCTGCTCGAGCCGGTCATGAATTACCTGCGCGAGCACGACGACGACCCGCAGGCTATCGAAGAGATTTCTCGCGTCGGCTACGGCGGCGTCCTGTGCATCGAAACGGGAGGCCCGACGCCGGGCCTGGGCTGTGCCGGCCGGGGCATCATCGCGACCTTTGACTTATTGGAAGACATGGGATTGTTTGAACAGTACGAGCCTGACGTCGTATTATACGACGTGCTGGGCGACGTCGTCTGCGGCGGCTTCGCCGCGCCGATCCGCGAGGGCTACGCCGATCAGGTCCTCATCGTCACGTCGGGCGAAAAGATGGCTCTCTATGCGGCGAACAACATCAACACGGCCGTCAAGAATTTCGCCGACCGCAGCTATGCGAAGGTCAAGGGCATCATCCTGAACCGCCGCAACGTACCGGGAGAAGAAGAAAAGGTCCGGGCTTTCGCGGCGGAACGGGGGCTGGCCATCGTCGGCGATATTCCCCGCAGCGACGACATCAACCGCTTTGAGGAAGAAGGCAAGACCGTCGTCGAGGGCAATCCGGAGCTGCCCATCAGCCAGGTGTTTATCCAGCTGGCGCAGACATTATGGAAAGACAAGGATACTGCGATATGACACAACGAAAACCCTATGCGATTACTGTCAGGGAGCTGGCCCGGCGGGGCCGCGGCGATATTCCGTCGGACCTCGTGTCGTCGGCTCACCTCATTTACAATTCGCCGGCGGCACTGGCCTTTAACTCTCCTGGAGCCCAGGGCTTCGGCGTCAAGCGGGCCGGCCTGGCCATTCCCGGCTCGGTCATGCTGCTCGTCGGCCCGGGATGCTGCGGCCGCAACACGACGATATTGAGCGAAATGGGCGGCTACAGCGACAGATTTTTCTACTATATCATGGATGAAACGGATATCGTGACGGGACGCCATCTGCGGAAAATTCCCCAGGCTGTGGCGGAGGTCGTCGAAGCCCTGCCCCAGGAGCCGACTGTCGTCATGATCTGCATGACCTGCGTCGACGCCCTGCTGGGCACCGACATGGAACGGGTGTGCCGCAAGGCCGAGGCTAAGGTGGGCCTGCCCGTCGTGCCCTGCTATATGTACGCCCTGACCCGCGAAGGCCGCAAGCCTCCTATGGTCGACGTGCGCCGGGCCATTTACTCCCTTCTCGAAAGGGACGACCGCGACAGCCGCACCGTCAATATATTGGGGCATTTTGCGCCGCTCCGCGATACGTGCGAGCTCTATGGCGTCCTGCGCCAGCTGGGCATTCGCCAGATAAACGAGATTTCCCGCTGCCGCGATTTCGCCGAATATAAGGCCATGTCCAAGGCCAATTTCAACGTCATCCTCCATCCCGAGGCGCGGCTGGCCGCCCAGGATATGGAAAAGCGGCTGGGCATTCCCAGCATCGAGCTGACGCGGCTGTACCAGATCGACAAGATTCGCAGCCAGTACCAGGCTTTTGCCGGCGCCTTAGGCGGGGCCGCAGACGATACGGTATGGTATGACGAAGCGGCGGCCGACGCGGCGGAAGCGGCGAAGCGGTACGGCGGTACGACTATCGCTGTCGGGGAAATGCAGAACGGCAACGCCTTTGAAATGGCTCTGGCTCTGACGCAGTACGGCTTTGTGGTCAAGGAGATTTACGCCAGCGTGTCGCCCTATGATTTCGCCTATATCCGCCGCTTGGAAGCGCTAAGCCCCGACACGGAGGTATACTCTAATTTGTCGCCGTCGATGCTGTATTACGAAGGCGGGGACCATCCCGTCGAGCTGACAATCGGCAAGGACGCGGCTTATTATCACGACGATGCGGCCCATGTCTTTTGGGACGAAGAGATTCAGCCCTTCGGATACGACGGGCTGCGGGAGCTGCTGCGCCAGATTTCGGCGGCATTGGAAGGGAGGACGGCCCGATGAAAGGTCTTTGGAAATATATATCGCCCTTTGCGCCGGACCAGTCCGGAGCGGCGGCGGTGATGTACGGATTAAACGGCATCGTCGTCATCTGCGATGCCGGCGGCTGCGCCGGCAATATCTGCGGCTTTGACGAGCCGCGCTGGTTCAGCGGCGGCAAGAGCGCCGTATTCAGCGCCGGCCTGCGCGATATGGACGCCATCCTGGGCCGGGACGACCGCCTGGTGGCGAAATTGGCCGACGCGGCCCGGCAAATCGACGCCTCCTTCGCCGCCATCGTCGGTACGCCCGTGCCGTCGGTCATCGGCACGGATTACCGGGCTTTGAAGCGCATGGCTGAGAAGGAACTGTCTATCCCAGTCGTCACGCTGGATACGACGGGCATGGAGCTGTACGACGCAGGCATTGAAAAAGCGTATGATACGCTGTTCAGGGCCTTTGCCGACTTGTCTATGCAGGCTGAAGACGGCATCGTCGGCGTCATCGGCGCCGTCCCCTTGGACCTCATGCATCCCTGCGACAGGGAAGGCATCGTCGGCGCCCTTCGGGAAGAGGGCTGGCGGCAGGTATGGCTGTACGATACCTTCGGCGAATTTGCCCAGGCCGGCAAGGTCAGCCGCAACATCGTCGTGTCGCCGTCGGGCCTTCGGAGCGCAAAGTACTTGAAAGAAACCTTCGGCACGCCCTACGAATTCCGTTATTTCGGCTTGGAATCGGTGCTGCCGGAGGGGCTCGACCTTTCCGGCGCGTCGGTTCTCATCGTTCACCAGCAGACGGCGGCCAACGCCATGCGGGAGCTGGCGGAACGGAGAGGTGCGAAGGCTGTCACCGTCGCGTCGTGGTTCATGGAACCCCAGGAATGCCGCCGCGAAGGGGACATCCTGCTGAAAGAAGAAGACGATTTCCGCAGCCTGGCCGATAACGACGCCTTTGATATCGTCATGGGCGACCTGTATTTTAAGAAAGCCCTGCCTCATTTCCAGGGCATCTATATAGATTTTCCTCATTTTGCCGTATCGGGGAGGGAATAAGCCATGAAGACGGAACGGATCTGCGTGTTCGGCATCGTCCAGGGCGTAGGCTTCCGGCCCTTCGTGAGCCGTCTGGCGGCGAAGCACGGCTTGGGCGGCACGGTCTGCAATAAGGGCTCGTACGTGGAAATCATCGCCCAAGGAGCGGACGACGCCGTAGAGGCCTTCTGCCGCGACCTGCCGGAGCTGGCTCCGGAGCGGTCGGCTATCTTGAACATCGACCGGTCGGCGGCAGAGCCGAAGCCCTATTCGTCCTTTGACATCGTAGAAAGCGCCAGGGAAGAAGGCCATATCTTCGTCTCTCCCGATATCGCCGTCTGCGACGCCTGCAAGGCCGAGCTCTTCGACCCGTCGGATCGGCGCTATCTCCATCCCTTCATCAACTGCACGGCCTGCGGGCCGCGCCTGACGATTCTCGACGCCATGCCCTATGACCGGGAACGGACCAGCATGGGCGCCTTTCCCATGTGTCCGGCCTGCGAATACGAATATACCCACGCTGAGACGCGGCGCTACGACGCCCAGCCGGTGTGCTGCAACGACTGTGGCCCCGAAGTGTATCTGCTGGGCCGGACGGAGCGGCGCAGGGAGGCCATTACGGAGGCCCGGCGCATCATCGCCGGCGGCGGCATCGTCGCCGTCAAGGGCATCGGCGGCTTTCATCTGTGCTGCGACGCCGGGAACGAAGACGTTGTGAGCCGCCTGCGCCAGTCGAAGCGCCGCCCCGTCAAGCCCCTGGCCGTCATGATGCGCGATATGGACGTCGTCCGGCGCGAATGCGTCGTCGAAGCCGGCGAAGAAGAGATACTGGACGGCTGCCAGAAGCCGATTCTGCTGCTGCGCAAAAAGGAGGGCGGACGGCTGTGCCCGTCTATTGCGCCGGGCAATCCCAAGGTCGGCGTCATGCTTCCCTATGCGCCCCTGCAGCTCCTGCTGTTTACGTACGACGACGGCGTCGCCATGCCCGATTGCCTGGTCATGACCAGCGCCAACGAGTCGGGAGCGCCGATTTGCCGGACCGACGACGACGCGAACAAGGAATTGTCGTCCCTGTGCGACGCCGTATTGTCGCATAACCGCCGCATACGCCTGCGGGCCGACGATTCGGTCATGGACTTTTTCGATGGCGAACCCTATATGATACGCCGTTCCCGAGGCTACGCGCCCCTGCCCTTTTTCGTCGGCCCCGACGAGGGAAAGCAGGTGCTGGCTGTCGGCGGCGAACTGAAAAATACATTCTGCCTTGCCAAAGGCAATTTATATTACCTGTCGCCGTACATCGGCGATCTGAGCGATGCGCGGACCGTCGACGCCCTGCGCGAATCGGTGGAGCGCATGGAATCGCTCCTAGAAGCGACGCCGTCGGCCGTCGTCTGCGATACCCATCGGCAGTACAATTCCGTTGCCGTCGCTGAGGAATTGGGACTGCCGGTCCTGAAGGTACAGCACCATTACGCCCACGTCTTGTCGTGCATGGCCGAGAACAATTACCTCGAGCCGGTCATCGGCGTTTCCTTTGACGGCACGGGCGATGGCGGCGACGGCACGATTTGGGGCGGCGAAGTGCTTTTGGCCGACGTGCAGGGCTACAGCCGCTTTGCCTCCGTCGCGCCCTTTCATCATGTCGGCGGCGACGCGGCGTCCCGCGAGGGCTGGCGTATTGCCGTAAGCCTGCTGTACGACAATACGGGACGGAATAAGGAACAAACGGCGGCTCTGGCTGAAAAGCTCCGTCTCTGCAGCCAGGAAGAATTGCAGGCCCAGTTTTTCCTGGCTGACAACGGTGTCAACACGGTCGTGTCGACCAGCGCCGGCCGCCTCTTTGATGGCCTCAGCGCCGCCCTGGGCCTGTGCCGGCAGTCGACCTTTGAAGGACAGGGGGCCATGGCCCTCCAGTTTGCCGCTGAAGCGTGGGAGCAAACCCACGGAGAAGAGGCTGTCGTCCCCGGCCTGTTGGAACGGCTTTCCGATCGATACGCCCTGGCGACGCAGCGCGTTTTCGACGAATGCGTCCAGTCGTATGTAAAGCACGGCGACGCCGGCAGGGAGGCCTATGCCTTCCATAAGGCCTTAGCCGGCATGGTGCTGGCAGCGGCCCGGCAGGCTCGGGAAGAGACGGGACGAAACGCCGCAGCCTTGAGCGGCGGCGTCTTTCAGAATACGCTGCTTCTGCGCCTGTGCTGCCGGGCCTTGGAACGAGATGGATTTACGGTACTGCGTCATCGCCTCGTGCCGCCGAACGACGGCGGCCTGGCCTTAGGGCAGGCCTTGTACGGCATGTACCATCTGCAATAGATTGAAGGAGGAATTACGATGTGTGTAGGATTACCAGCGCGAGTAGTTACGATAAAGGACGGCATGGCCTTAGTCGACGCGTCCGGCGCGCGGCGCGCCGTGTCGGCCGAGCTCATTGACGAGCTGGACCCGGGTGATTACGTCATGGTCCACGCCGGTATGGCTATCGCCAAGATTACCGATACGGACGATCATGAAATGGACGATATCCTGGAGGACTTATGATGGCAGAAGGAAAGAAGAAATCGGCTCTGGACATCATTAAAAGCTATGACGGGCCGCCGGTGCGCATTATGGAGGTCTGCGGGACCCATACGCACGAAATATTCCGCTTAGGCCTGCGGCAGATTCTGCCCAAGGAGGTCACGCTCATTTCCGGGCCGGGCTGCCCGGTCTGCGTGACGCCGGTCAGCTTCATTGACGAAGCTATCTGGCTGGCGCTGGAACGAGGCGTTACGATTTGCACCTTCGGCGACCTGGTCCGCGTGCCCGGCTCGGAAGGCAGCCTGGCCACAGCCCGCAGCCAGGGGGCGAGGGTAGAAATCGTCTATTCGCCTGTCGACGCCTGCGGCTATGCGGCGGCTCATCGGGATGAACAGGTCGTATTCCTGTCCGTCGGCTTTGAAACGACAACGCCGGCAGCTTGTCTGGCCGTCAAAGCGGCAGCGGAACAAGGATTGACTAATTTTTCGATATTAACGGCAAACAAGACGATGCCCCAGGCCTACGAAGCCCTCAAGGACAGCGCCGACGTGTTCCTCTATCCGGGCCATGTCGAAGCCGTCATGGGGACAAAGCACTGCGAAGGACTGGCAGAGCGGGGGATTTCCGGCGTCGTCGCCGGATTTACGGCGAAAGAGCTCTTGACGGCCTTTGCCGTCATCTTGGCGAAATTTCCTCAGGGAAAGCCCTTTTTCAAAAACTGCTATCCCCGCGTCGTCACGGCAGAAGGCAGCTTGCCGGGCCAGCGGCTCATGGCGGAGGTCATGGAGCCCTGTGATTCGGAATGGCGGGGCCTCGGCGTGATTCCGATGTCGGGCCAGCGGCTGCAGCAGCGGTATGCGGCTTATGACGCGCGGCAGAAATACGGCGTGCCGCCTATGCATGGGCGGTCTAATCCGGCCTGCCGCTGCGGCGACGTCCTGCAGGGACTCTGCACGCCGCCGCAGTGCCCCGTATTCAGCAAGGGCTGCACGCCGGACCATCCCGTAGGGGCCTGCATGGTATCGCACGAAGGAGCCTGCTCGGCCTATTATCAATATGGAGGCGGAAATCATGAATGACGTAGTGACGCTGGCCCATGGAAGCGGCGGCAAACAGACGGCGGAATTAATCGATACGGTATTTAAAGCTCATTTTTCTAATCCTGAATTTACGGCCGACGACGCGGCCCTCTTGTCCGTCGGCGGCGCAAATCTGGCCTTTACGACGGACGGGTTCATCGTGTCGCCTCCTGAGTTTCCCGGCGGCAACATCGGCAAGCTCAGCATCTGCGGCACAGTCAACGACCTGGCCTGCATGGGCGCGAAGCCCCTGTACATGACCTGCGCCTTCGTCCTGGAAGAAGGCTTTCCCCTAGCGAAGGTGGAAGCATACGCCGCGGCCATGGCCGAGACGGCGGCTGAGGCAGGCGTGCGCATCGTCGCCGGCGATACGAAGGTAGCCGGCAAGGGACAGGTCGACGGCCTGTTCATTACGACGACGGGCATCGGACTGGCGACGGAAGGCGTCCATTTGTCGGGCGCCCAGGCCCGGCCCGGCGACGCCGTCATCGTCAGCGGCGATATTGGCCGTCATGGCTGTACGATCTTACTGGCCCGCAGCCAGTTCGGCATCGACGCCGACGTAACCAGCGACTGCGCTCCTTTGTGGGGAACCGTGCAGTCCATGCTGGAAACGACGAAGGACATTCACGTCATCCGCGATGCGACCCGCGGCGGCGTCGGTACGGTCCTCCATGAAATTGCCGCCCAGAGCGGCGTCGGCATCCGGCTGGACGGCGCGGCGATCCCCGTCGCCCCGTCGGTCCGCGGCGTCTGCGGCATGCTGGGCCTGGAGCCCCTGTATCTGGCCTGCGAAGGCCGTCTGGTCATCTTCGCGCCGAAGGATAAGGCTACGGCCATCGTGGAAACGCTGCGGCAGGGGAAATACTCCGGCGAAGCGGCGATTATCGGCGAAGTGACGGCAGAGCGGCCGGGACGGGTCGTCGTCCGCACGGAAATCGGTGCGGAAACGCTGCTGCCGCCGCCGGGCGGCGAATTGCTGCCCCGCATTTGCTGAGAAGACGGAGGATGTAACCTATGATAAAAATTGCTGTATATGGAAAGGGCGGCATCGGCAAGTCGACGACGGTCTCCAACATGGCGGCGGCCCTGGCGGAACGGGGACTGAAGGTCATGCAGATCGGCTGCGACCCGAAGGCCGACTCGACGGCGGGCCTTCACGGCGGCGCGGCGATTCCTACGGTTCTCGACCTCATGAGGGACAAGGGCCGGGATGTTTCCTTAGACGAGATGACCGTCGCCGGCTACGGCGGCGTCGTCTGCGTAGAAGCCGGCGGCCCTGCGCCGGGCCGGGGCTGCGCCGGCCGGGGCATCATTGCCGCCCTGGATCTGCTCAAGGCCAAGGGGGCCTACGAGGTATATCAGCCCGACGTCATTTTCTACGACGTCCTGGGTGATGTCGTCTGCGGCGGATTCGCCATGCCCATGCATAAGGGCTATGCCGACGCCGTGTTCATCGTCACGTCGGGAGAAAACATGGCCATCCATGCGGCGGCCAACATCGCCATGGCCGTCGAATCCTTTAAGGGCCGGGGTTACGCCCGCTTGGGCGGCCTCATCCTGAACCGCCGCAACGTAACGAACGAAGAGGAAAAGGTACGGGAACTGGCCGGCGACATCCACTCGGCTGTCGTCGGGACGCTCGACCGAAGCGAGACCGTGGCTCAGGCGGAAGAATTGGGAAAGACCGTCGTCGAAGCCTTTCCGGACAGTCTCATGGCCGGCCAGTACCGGGCCTTGGCCGACGCCGTCCTGGCGGCGGCAAAGGGGTGATACGATGCTGAAACGAATTGACGGACGGGAAGACACGTCGGAAGCCTGTATCGCCATAAAGGACGCCGTATTTCCCGGCATCTTTTACGACGGCCTTCAGTACACGCCGCCGGCTCGGGGGACATGGAACATCGTCCACACGAACATGCTCGTTCCCGATTCTCATCAAATCTATATCTGCGCTCTCGGCTGCCTGCGCGGCGTCGTCCTGACGGCGGCCGAAATGGGGGCGATGGAACGGTTTTCCTCCATCGTCGTCGAAGAGCATCATTTATACGACGGTACTATGGAAGACTGTATCGTCGACGGCGTCGGCGAAATCCTGCAGGGGCTGCTGCCTCAGGTACCGAAGGCCTGCTTTATCTATCCGGCCTGCATTCATCATTTCATGGGCTGCGATATGGACGACGTATACCGCCGCCTGGAAGAGGCCTATCCGCAGACGCGCTTCGTCGCCTGCTGGATGGACCCTATCCGCCGCCATTCCGATTTGACGGCGGAAATGCGGACGCGGCGGCAGTTGTACAGCCTGCTGGAAAAGGGCCCCATCAATCCTAAATCGGTCAACATCGTCGGCAGCAATCTCGCCGTGCCCCAGGACTGCGAGCTGGCGCTGCTGCTGAAGCAGAACAGTTTTATCCTGCGGGAACTGCCGGTCTGCAAGACCTATGAAGATTATGAAAAAATGGCCGAAAGCATATTGAATATCGGTCAGGAGCCCTACGCCCGCGGCCCCTTGGAAGATATGGAACGGGAATTAGGACAAAAAGGGCTGTATCTTTCCAACAGCTTCGGCTACGACGAAATCATCGCCAATCTCCACGCCGTCGCCGACGCCCTTCAGCTGCCGCGGCAGTCTTATGACAGAGAAGTGGAGCAGTGCGAGCAGGCCTTTGCAGCGGCCAGGGACATCATCGGCTCTATGCCCGTCGCCATTGACAGCGCCGCTGTGTTCCGGCCCTTTAGCTTGGCGAAGACCTTGTTGCAGCACGGCTTTGCCGTCCGGCGCGTCTATACGGACGGCGTAAGCGGCGAAGACGGCGACGATTTCTTCTGGGTACAGGAGCACTATCCTGATCTGGAGCTGTATTCCATGCGCCACGCCAAGATGCGCCGCATAGACCGCCATACAGACGTGCCTATGCTGGCTATAGGACAAAAGGCGGCCTATTTTACGGGGACGGCCCATTTCGTCGATATGGCGGAAAACGGCGGCCTCCGCGATTTCCGCGGCATTCGGACGCTGCTGGACTGGATGACCGAGGCTTTCCAGACGGAAAAGGAAGCCCGCGAATCGATTAACCTGAAAGGATGGGGGTGCCGGTCATGTGTATGAAAGAAGCCGTAAGCCGTATATCGACGTACTCTGCCGACACCTTCGGCGTCTGCTCGTCCCTGTATGAGCTCAGAGGCATGGTGGTCATTCACGACCCGTCGGGCTGCAACTCGACGTATGCGACCCACGACGAGCCGCGCTGGTACGACCAGGACAGCCTCATCTTCATCTCCGGCGTCACCGAAATGGACGCCATCATGGGCAACGATGACAAGTTCGTCCACGACGTCGTGTCGGCGGCCCGCGATTTTTCACCGAAATTCATCGTCATCCTGTGCACGCCTGTGCCGCTCATGACGGGAGCCGATATGGACGCCCTGGCGGCGATGATTGAAGAACAGACGGGCATCCTGACGATGGCCTCGACGACGAACAACATGAATCTGTACGATAAGGGCATCGCCTGGGCCATGAAAATGCTGGCCGAACGAATCGTAAAGGACGTGCCTGCGCCGTCGCCAGCCGGGCCCATGTGCTGCTCGTGGCAGCCTGAATTTGCAGCCTGCGGCGCGGGAGCATCGGCTAAGCCGCTGCGGGTCAACGTCATCGGCGCGACGCCTCTCGATTTTTCCTATAACGGCAGCGAAAAGTCGATGAAGCGGTTCCTGCGCCGCAGCGGCTTTTCCCCGTGCAGCGTCTGGGCCATGGGCAGCCCGCTGGAAGAAATCGAAATGGCCGGCCTGGCTGACGTCAACCTCGTCGTGTCGGCAGGTGCTGTCGAAGGGGCCAAGGTCATGAAGAAGCGCTTCGGCATACCCTATGTCGTCGGCGTTCCCATCGGTTCCTATATGCAGGAAGAAATTGCCAAAGGACTGCGCCGCGCCGCGGACACGAAGGAAGATATCTACGTCTGCGCCGACAGCCGGGCCGATTGCAGCGAAGCCGATACGATTATCATCGGCGAAAGCGTCTATTCGGCGTCTCTGGCGGCCGCTCTGGGCCGGGAAGGCCAGGCGGCGAAGGTGTACTGCCTGCTGAACGAGTGGCCAGGCGTCTTGGGAAAAGAAGACGTCTTTGTTTCTTCAGAAGGCGATCTGCGCTGCCGCTTAGCGGGCTGGACGGGGACAGTCATCGCCGATCCCTTGTACGGGCCTGTCGTTCCGGAGAAAGCTCATTTCGTCGGCTTGGGCCATACGGCCTTTTCCGGGCGGCTGTACCAAAAGGTCATCCCGAATCTGATCGATGATTTCGAATCCTTTGTCAAAAAGGTCAATGATTTCGCCGCCTTGGTTCATACGGTATAAGAGGGGGAATCGCCATGTCTATGAATGATACGCCGTCAGGCGAACGGGTTCATATCGGTTTTTTCGGCCGCCGCAATGCTGGCAAGTCCAGCGTAGTCAACGCCGTGACAGGCCAGAATCTGGCCATCGTGTCCGATACGAAGGGCACGACGACGGACCCGGTCTACAAGGCCATGGAGCTGCTGCCCCTGGGGCCGGTCATGATCATCGACACGCCGGGCTTCGACGACGAAGGCGCGCTGGGGGAAATGCGCGTTCAGCGGACGAAGCAGGTCCTCAACAAGACGGACATCGCCGTCCTCGTCGTCGACGGGACAGAAGGCCTGAAGGGCTGTGACGAAGAGCTGCTGGCCTTATTTAAGGAAAAGAACATACCCTATATTACGGTGTACAATAAAAAAGACCTGCTGGAAGCATGCCCGCCGGCCGGAGACCATGACATATACGTCAGCGCCGTCACCAAGGACGGCATCTTTGAATTAAAAGAACAGATGGCCCGCCTGAAGCCCGTCGGCGAGGACACGCCGATAATCGGCGATTTGCTGACGGCCGGCGACTTTGTCGTCCTCGTCGTGCCGATCGACACGGCAGCTCCAAAGGGGCGGCTCATCCTGCCGCAGCAGCAGACCATCCGGGAAATCCTCGACGCTAACTGTACGTCCGTCGTCGTCAAGGAAAACGCCCTGGCGAAGACGCTGGAAGAACTGGGCAAGCCCCCCCGCATGGTCGTGACGGACAGCCAGGTCTTCGGCGAAGTCGCCGCCGTCGTGCCGGACGAAATGACGTTGACGTCCTTTTCCATCCTCATGGCCCGCCATAAGGGCTTTCTCCGGGACGCCGTGCGGGGAGTGACGGCCATCGAAGGATTAAAGGCCGGCGATACGGTCCTCGTGGCCGAAGGCTGCACCCACCACCGCCAATGCGACGACATCGGCACGGTGAAAATTCCCCGCTGGCTCAGGGCACATACGGGAAAGGATATTGCCATCCAGACCTGCAGCGGCCGGGAATTTCCCGAAGACCTGTCGCCGTACGCCATGGTCATTCACTGCGGCGCCTGCATGCTCAACGAGCGGGAAGTGCAGTGGCGCATGAAGTTCGCCGGCCGGCAAGGCGTGCCGATGACCAACTACGGCATCGCCATCGCCTACATGAAAGGCATCTTAAAACGATCCCTGGAGCCGTTCCCCGATTTGGCGGCTTTGGTGAAATAACGCAAAACATCCCGAGAGTTCTCTGCGAGCTCCCGGGATGTTTTTGCATACCCGATCGTTCGCTCCGGCCGCTATAGGGGAATGACGGCATATATGCTATAATAAAGACAAATTTTGAGAAATGGAGCGTATATATGAGAAAAATTCTTTGGCTGGCCCTGGCCCTGTCGATAGCGGTCTTCCAGGCCATCGGGGCGGCGGACTTTTCCAATCTCGTCGTCATTCATACCAATGACACCCACGGCTACGACCAGAAGGCCGACGGCGTGTACGGCATGGCGGCCGTAGCGGCGCTGAAGCAGGAATACGAGGCGAAAGGCAAGGACGTGCTTCTCGTCGATGCCGGCGACGCCATACAGGATCATAATTTAGTCAATCTGAGTCAGGGCGCAACGGCCATCGCCTTTATGAACGCTGCGGGCTACGACGCCATGACGCTGGGAAATCACGAATTCGATTACGGTCAGGACGTGACTCTCAAACGGGCTGCGGAAGCGGATTTCCCCTTTCTTTCCTGCAATATCCTCGTCGACGCGACGGGAAAGACTTTCGTCCGACCCTATACGATCGTTGAAAAAGGCGGCGTGACCGTCGGCATCGTCGGCATCACGACACCCGAAACGGCAGGGGCGACGAATCCGAAGAACGTATACGGCCTGACCTTTTTGGACGGACAGGACTTATACGACGCCGTGCAGTCCAGCGTAGACTATCTGCGCGGCGCCGGCTGCGACCTCGTCGTGGCCTTGGGCCATTTGGGCAGCGAGCCGTTCAGCGAGGGCCATCGGTCCGACGACATCCTGCGCCATGTGCGGGGTATCGACCTCTTTATCGACGGCCACGACCATCGCGTGAAAAATTACCGTGTCGACGGCGTGCTGCTGACGGCGACAGGCAGCCATTTAGCCAACATCGGCGTCGTTTCCTATGCGGACGGCCAGTGGCAGGAACAGAATCTTCCTTACGGCGCCTTTGCCAAAGAAGACGAGGCCGTCAAAGCCTTAGTCGATGCGGCGGCGGCCGGCGTACAGGCCGAATTGTCCAGGCCTATCGGCGCGGCAGATATCATGCTGGACGGCAGCCGGCCTAAGGTGCGGATGGAAGAGACGAATTTAGGCGACTTTATCGCCGACGCCGTCTTGTGGCAGGCCCGCATGGCGACGGCTGCAGAGGGGACGACTATCGACGGAGCCGTCGTCAACGGCGGCGGCCTGCGCGCGTCTATCCCCGCCGGTTCTGTAACCCAGGGAGACGTTCAAGGCGTGCTGCCCTACCGAAATCAGGTGTGCGTCGTAACCATGACCGGCCAAACCTTGCTGGAAATCATGGAAGCGTCGACGGCGGCGGCTCCCTATCCGGCCGGGGCCTTCCCCCAGGTTTCGGGCATCGAAATGACGGTCCGTACGGATCTCCCCTTCGCGAAGGGGCCGGCCTACGGAAATGGGAAGTACTACAAGCCGGCAAAGCCCGGGCAGCGCGTGACGATTCATTCCGTCGGCGGCAAGGATTTTTCTCCCGATGCGGTATATACGATCGCCACGTATGAATTCATCAGCCGCGGCGGCGACGCCTACGGCGCACTGGCCGAGCCGGGAAGGGCCGAAACGAAGTATGTCGGCTACACCGACGCCGAAGCCGTGGTTAACTACATTCAGGATGAGCTACAGGGGCGAATCGGGACGGAATACGCCGCACCGCAGGGGCGGATTCAGCTGCGGCCTTAGGTGGATTTGCGGCGCGCCTGCAGCGGGCGTATGAATGCGAGAGGATGAATATGGCAAAAATTGCGTTAACCTTAGAGCAGAAAATTAAATTATCCCAGATGCAGCGCCTGACCATTCAGATGATGACCCTGCGGGGACAGGATTTGGTGGAATTTCTTCACGAAAAGGTGACGGAAAATCCCCTGCTGGATATTCGCTATCCCGACGTGCGGCCCAAATCCGGCGGCGGCACGGAAAAGCCGATCGACAATATCCGCAGCAGCGGCGACTCGCTGGAGGAAAAGCTCATGAAGGAGCTCCGCGTCCAGTCTGTTCCCAAAAAGGTGATGCTGGCCGCCGGGCTGGTCATCCAGTCCCTCGATGAGAAAGGCTTTTTCGCCGCCGCGTTGGAAGATATCGGCGTCGATTACGGCCTGTCTGTCGCCGACATGGAAGAGGGGCTGCGCTTAGTTCAGACCTTCGACCCGCCGGGTGTCGGCGCGCGGACGATACAGGAAGCTCTGCTGATTCAGACGCGCCGCCGGAAGGACGTGCCAGAAGGGGCGGAAGAGCTGCTGATGAACCATTACGACGATTTCATCCGCGGCCATTGGAAGCGGCTGGAGGAACAGATGGGTTTGTCGCCGGAAGGGCTGGGGCGAATCCGGCGCTTTTTGAAGAAGCTGGCCCTTCAGCCGGCTGCGCCGGCCGACGAACGGACGGAATTCGTGCGGGCCGATATAGAAATCCTCTGCGATGAAGAAGGTCATCTGACGGTGCGTTCCCTGGAAGATCTGCCGGATGTATTTTTTCGCGACGATTTGTATACGGCCTACGGCAAGGACGGCGATAAGGCGACACAGGACTTCATCCGCAAGGCCAAGCGGCAGTTTTTGGACTTGCAGACGGCCCTGTCTTATCGCCGCCAGTCGATTTTTACGGTCGTAGAGCACATATTGAAGGAGCAGGGAGACTATTTTCTCCATGGCGGCAGCCTGCGTCCTCTGACCCAGAAGGACATCGCCGCTGCGACGGGACTCAGCGCGGCGACGGTGAGCCGCGTCTGCCGCGACCGCTACACCTTGTTCCGCGGCCGCATATATCCGATACAGTCCTTTTTGGCCCACCATTACCGCTGCGACAGGGAGAGCGGCGGCAGCATTTCCGACAAGGCCATCATGGAGAAAATGGCGCGGCTCATTGCGGAAGAAGACTGCCGGCGTCCCTGGTCCGATCAGGACTTAGCCGATTATTTCGGTCAGCAGTCTATTCACGTGGCCCGGCGGACGATTACGAAGTTCCGCTTAAAAATGAATATTCCCAACAGCCGGATGCGAAGAAGAATGAAGGAATAGCTTGCGGCATTGTAGAAGTCGTCCGCCGTTTTTCCCCGCCGTACTGCCGGCATGATACAACATCCCCCTCTCAGACTGAAGGTCAGTCGGGAGGGGGAATTTTGTTGGGAAAAATCGATTGAAGAGACGGGGCCTGCACGCTACAATAGACGTAGGACAGCAGCGGGAGGCAGAGGACATGAGACAGAAGCAGATTGCCATTATCACAGGCGCATCCAGCGGATTGGGACGGGAACTGGCGGCATATCTCGACCGGAGCGGTGTCGATGAAATCTGGGTAAACAGCCGGCGAGCCGAGCGCCTGGAAGACCTGCGCCGAAGGGCGCGCACGCCGGTGCGGATTATTGCCGGGGATATCAGCGGCGAGGCGGCGATAGAAGCCTTTCAGTCGGCTCTAAGAGAAGAGAATCCCGTTGTCGCCTATTATGTATATGCCGCCGGATTTGGAAAAATCGGCGCGACAGGCAGCATTTCCTTGTCGGATCTGCGGCAGATGATAGGAGTCAACGATACGGCAGCCGTGACGCTGACTGAGGTTTGCCTGTCGTATATGACTGCAGGAAGCCGCGTAGCTTTTGTCTGCTCCGTCGCGGCCTTTCTGCCGATTCCGTATCTGAACGTATACGCCGGAACCAAAGCCTTTTTGTACCGCTACGGCCGGGCCCTGGCCGTCGAGCTTGCGCCGCGGTGCATCGGCGTTACGGTCGTATGCCCTTATTGGATTCGGGATACGGAATTTATCGCCATTGCCAGACAGTCGGAAGATCGGCCTTATTTCAATCGCTTTCCCTTGGCGTCTTCAGCGGCCTTCGTGGCGAAGGCTGCCTGGGACGATATACAGCGTGGCAAGACCGTGTCGACGCCGGGCTGGGCTGCCAGTCTGATTCGCGTCGGCGCGAAGGTACTGCCGGCGGCCCTCGTCATGAAGATGAGCCGTATCTTATTTGGGTGATTTTAGCTTTCTGTTTTTATGGCGAAGAGAAAATACAATACATGTACGCACCAAATCATGGCGACGACAAGGCTGGCTGGCCATGAAGCATCCATGATCCATACGGCGAAAGCCATCATAATAGTAACGGTACTCATGATGACAGCCTTTGTTTTTAACGGCAGGGACTTCTTTTCTAGGAAATCTGCCAGATGCTTTTTGTATAAGTCCGACTGCTGAAACCAGCGATGCAGACGAGCTGACCCTTTGGCAAAACAAAAGAGCGTCAGCATATAAAAGGGAACTGTTGGCAGAATAGGAAGAAATATTCCAATAGTTCCTGCTGCCAGAGACGCGAAGCCTAAGGCCAGCCAGCAGGCTTGGAATATGCGGCGCCAAGGAGCGGTATGAAACGATGGCATGAGAAAATCACCCCATTCAATAGATAATAAAAATCAATTTTATCATATCGAAAGATGCGCATGCCGTCAAGAGAGCAGCATAGTCTATTGGACAGGGGGCGTTATTGTTTCGGGCGGCAGGTTAGGAAGTTCCAAAGGGGAATGAAATATAAGTAACAAGCTAGGGGAACCGAGGCGAGGGGCGCGTCGATAATCGCCAAAAAGGCCGAGCAGGCGATTGACCAGGGAATGAGGGCTGAAATGATGATGACCGTATTTTCCAGATGAATGGCTAGGCGCTGCGGGTCGGGTTCGACAGACTGGCAGAGTTGGTGCGTCAGCATGGTGGCTAAGGTTTGATTGCAGGAGATCATAGAGGTTATGATAGATGTTGCAATGATGGTGCCGAATGGAGTAATGCGCTGACTCAGGACCGTCATATGCGTCTGGATGGCTTCAAGAAAGCCTGTGCCAGAAAACATACCGGCATAACTAGATGAAATACAGATGATGGCGACGACGTCGGCCATGGAAACAATGCCGCCGCCGGAGGCCAGGCGGGCCAGATCCGGATCGGAAGGATGAAATCCCAACAGGCAGGAAGCAAAGATTTCACTGAGGGGCATGTGTTGTATTTCTGAGGCAATAATTGCCGCAGCTATCGTGCTGGTAATCATGATGGCTTTTACGTCGATTCTCCGGGCAGACAAGATAATGACCAGTGCGGCTGGTACAAGCGTTATCCACGATAGGTTAAAAGAACGGCAAAATAGTTCAGCGGCATTACTGCTGGTACTGCTGCCTTGAAACAATATACCCATTGACGCGTATATGACGCATGTTAAAATACTGGGAACGACGGCAGTTTTAACCATGAGACGGCAGTTCGTAAAGATATCGGTCTTCGTAATGGCGGCGACGAGGAGGGCACTTGTCGACATGGGGGAACAGCGGTCGCCGAAATACGAACCGGCCATAATGGCTCCGCCGGAATACATAGGCGGGATATTCATGCTATTGGCGATGGTCATGCAGATAACGCCTATGGTTGCTGCTGTGCCGAAGGACGTGCCGGTCAGGGCCGATACGAGGGCGCACAGCAGAAACGACGCCAGGAGGACGGCGCTGCCGTCGCACCATTGTGAGGCATGGTATACGATATATGGGATAGTGCCGCTGATGCGCCAGGCTGCTGTCAGCATGCCGACGAGGGACAGGGTGATGAGGACGTTTTTTGTCGTCTTAATGCCGGACAAGGCCAGATGAACCATTTCAGAAAAGGAATGGCCCGTTTTCAGGCCATGGCTGAAAAATAGGATGAAGCCGGCCAGCAAGGCGAAAATCAACGACTTTCCAGCCGCCAGGCAGGCGATGAGAGCAGCGGAAAAGGCTGCTAGTATCCAGAGTTCCATTGACAGGAACCTCCTTTGTTGCAGGTCTTGGTTATAGTGTAATATTCTTTGCCACGTATGGCAATATTTCGACGCACCGCATCTTTGGTGATGAATCTAGGCATACATTTGTATTTTTGATATACTGAGGCTGTAATGACGATTAGATAAAGGGGGCACGCCATGATTCGCTTTATATTTTTCTGTCTGGGCAAAATATTCATATATCGCCGGGCCGTGCTGATGGCTTTTGCCTGGATTGCCCGCTTCGGTTACTTGGCCTACGCTTTGTACGGCCTTGTCGAGTGGTTCCGTCCCGGCCGCATGGCCGATACCCTGTACCGCCGCCGGACCTTGTTGTACTGCCTGTTTTCCGTAGGGCTGGGCTCGGCCGTATCGTTTGTCATCGGGCGCATTTGGAGCCGTCCTCGTCCCTTTGTCCGCCATAGAGGGATATCCTCCCTCATTCCTCACAAGGAAAACGCGTCCTTTCCGAGCAATCACGCCATGAATTCCATGGCTGTAGCCCTCATGCTGCTGAGCAGAAAGAACTGGATGGGCCTTCCTTTTTTAGTTGGCAGCGTCGTATTAGGCGCTTCTCGCGTCGTCTGCCGCCTTCATTATGTCAGCGACGTGCTGGGCGGCTTTGCCATCGGCGCGGTCAGCGCCTGGGGTATTCGGCGCAGCGCAGCCGCTAAGGAGGCGGCGACGTACATTCTTTGGCTGTACGACGGCATTGCCGGCGCAATGGCTGTCTGGCGCAGAAGATGGTAGCAGCCGGCTGGGCGCAGCCATATTGCTGCGCCGCCGGACAGGAAGAAAAGAAAATTTTTATGCAAAAATCCCGTTCCGCTATGGTGAGTCATAGCCGGAACGGGATTTCTTTTTTAATCTAATTTTAATTTTCGCCTAATCTTATTTTAATCTTTCTTTTCCGGTGTGAACTTCGTAGAAAGGATATGACCGACGAACAAGGCGATTGCGCCGATGAAGCATACGAGGCCAAGAATGTCAGCCGTGCTCTTGAATTCTTTGCCGACGAGGGCCAAGGGGTTTTCGCTGCCGCCGGAGGTGACGGAAACGACGATGAGCAGGGCGATGATGACGCCCATGAGGCTTTCGCCGACGATGAGGCCTGAAGCGAAGAGGACGCCGCGGTGGCTGCAGGCTTCTACGTCTTCTTCTTCATGGCCCGGGCTGCGAAGAGCCGCTCTGGCCTTGAGATGCTTATGTACGAAGTAGCCGATAACCGAACCGATGACCAGAGGAATTTCCAAAGTCGGCGGCAGGTAAATGCCCATGCCTACGGCCAGCGGCGGCAGGGCCAGGGCTTTCGTATTTTTCGTCAGCAAGAGGTCGATGATGATGACGACGATGCCGACGCCGATACCTAAGAGGATGTAGTCCCAGTCGAGGCTGGAGCTGAAAATCCCCTGGGCGATGGTCGTCATGAGGGTTGCCTGCGGAGCAGACAAGGCCTGGGACGGGTCCATGCTTTCGCGGGGCAGTGCGCCGGTGAAGCCGTAGGCCTGATAGAGCAGGTTTAATACGGGAGCGATGGCGATAGCGCCGATGACCGAGCCCAAGATGAGGGCTACCTGCTGTTTCCACGGCGTAGCGCCTACAATATAGCCTGTCTTGAGGTCCTGCAGGTTGTCGTTGGAAATGGCGGCAATGCTGACGATGACGCTGGTAATGAAGATCGCCAGGGCCGTAGCGAATTTCGTGCCTTCTGCCGTTTCAAAGACGCCGAAGGACGTGCTCAGGGCGAAGACGACGAGGGACGATACGATGATGCCCAGAATACCGATGCCGGAAATCGGGCTGGCCGAGGTACCGATCAGGCCGGCCATGTAGCCGCAGGCGGCAGCGACGAAGAAGCCCATGAGGACGGCGACGATGATGCCGACGGCGATGTAGGTAATCGTGACGGACATGGGAAGACCTGCTGCGCCTACGAAGGAGTAGAACGTGATGAACAGGCCGACGAGGATGGCGATGAAGACGATGGCGATGGATTTCGGCGTCATGTCGATATCCGTGTGGTGAAGTGCCTTCTTTTCCGCCGTGTCGTTGTCGCGGATCGCGCTGATAGACATTTTAATGCCGTCGATAACCGGTTTGGCCAGGCGGATCAGGGTCCATACGGCGGCGATGCCGATGCAGCCGGCGCCGATGAAGCGGACCTTCTGGGCCCAGATCTGGCTGGCGAAGTCGGCCGCAGCCTGGCCTTCAGCCGGCGTAATGACGCTGGTCAGATAGGGGACGAAGACGACCCATGCCAGGAGCGTGCCGACTAAGATGGCAATACCGCTGGCAATGCCGATGAGGTAGCCCGCGCCGAGGAGGGCCATGGAGAAGCCCAGGGGCAGCTGCGTCGTCGCCGTCTTGCCGAGGGCGATCCAGTAGCTGAATTCGGACGACAGGATGTGGAAACCGTTGGCGCAGAGGCTGAACAAGCCGGCCAGGGCCGTGCCGGACACGATATCCTTCATGCCCGTTTCCTTCTTGCTCGTAGCTTCGTGAGCAGCTTCGGCCTGGCGGATGTCGCTGCCGACCTTCAGGATTTCAGCGGCGGCCCGGCCTTCCGGATAGGGCAGGTCGCTGTTGACGACCATAGCCCGCCGCAGCGGAATGGTAAACAGTACGCCTAAGGAACCGCCGCAGGCGCACAGGAGCAGCGTTTCCCAGAAGGGAAAGCCCTGCCAGTAGCCGAGCATGAGCAGGCCCGGCAGGATGAAGATGATGGCCGACAAGGTGCCGGCAGCGGAAGCCTGCGTCTGGACCATGTTGTTTTCCAGGATGTTGGAATGCTGGAACATGCGCAGGATTGCCATAGAAATAACGGCGGCCGGAATGGACGATGAGAACGTCAGGCCGACCTTTAACCCCAGATAGACGTTGGACGCCGTGAAGATGACCGTAATCAGCGCGCCGAGGAGCATGCCGCGGACGGTCAATTCAGGCAGGTTGGGGTAGTTTACCGTCATGTTTGGTTTTGAATCCATGATGGAAACCTCCTTCGATAAAGTATAGATAGATTTGACCATATATTATGACAATTCTTCACATATAGTATACTAGATTTTTATAGATTCGTCACATCGGCCCGGCAGGGGAATGATTCATTATATGTGGGAATAAATAGACGATTTTCGATGATTTTTATGCAACGTAAAACGATAAAGCATACGAAAATCTTGCGCATGCGTGGTATAATAAAAAGTAATGAATTTGCGTGCTCTATGAGACGATTAAAGGAGGAACTACGTGATGAAGGATAACGAAATTATCGAAGGCGTGCTGAAGGAGTTTGCCGGCCTTGCCAAATGCCCCCGGCCGTCGCGCCATGAAAAAATAGTCAGCGACTACATCGTAAAGCGCCTGGGAGAGTTAGGCATTACCCAAGTCGTACAGGACGAAGTGTACAATGTCATCGCCGACGTGCCGGCTACGCCGGGCTGTGAAGATCTGGCATTGACCATTGTACAAGGACACATGGATATGGTCTGCGTGTCCAAGCCCGGTGTGGACTACGACCCCTTGACCAGTGAAATCAAGCTGGTCCGCGAAGGCAATATCCTGCGTGCCGACGGCACGAGCTTAGGCGCCGATGACGGCATTGCCGTAGCCGTTGCGTTGTATCTCATTCAGCAGCCCGACGTGCAGCACGGCCCGCTGCGCCTCATCTTTACAGTCGACGAAGAAACGGGCATGACTGGCGCGACCCATTTAGACCCGAAATATGTGCAGGACGCCAAATACGTCCTCAACTGCGACTCTGAATACATCGACGTCTTGTGCGTCGGCTCTGCCGGCAGCGTCCATACGCATTTTTACCGCACCTTGACGCGGCGTCAGCCCCAGGGGGCGAAAGCCGTCGCCGTCATGACCAAGGATTTTGTCGGCGGCCATTCAGGCGAGACGATCAATGCCGGCAAGAGCAATGCCATCAAAGCGCTGGCCCATACGCTGCGCCGTTTGACCGAAGCAGGCGTCGCCTATGAATTGGCGTCCATCGACGGCGGCGTAGCGGCGAACGCCATCCCGTCGTCGGCAGAAGCCCTGATCGTCCTTCCGAACGCCGATACGGCAGCCGTACAGGCCGTGCTGGACGAAGCGAAAGCGGAATTGGATTTGGTGTACGGCGAAGTAGAAAAGACGGCGGCCATCGTCATGGAAGACCGGCCCATGCCGGAAACGGTACTGGCTGCCGACGACGCCAAAGCCGTCGTACAGCTGCTGCTCATCCTTCACTGCGGCGTATTCGCCATGAATCAGACCTTGCCTAAGCTGCCGGACTTATCGGCCAACGTCGGCACGATTCGGACGGAAGAAGAACGCGTTGCCATTCAGTATTTCCCCCGTTCGTCCTCCGACGCCCGCCTGCGCGAGTTCATGCAGGTACTGCCCGTATACGGCGAGCTGACGGGCTGCACCGTCGACATCGCCTCGCCCGAACCGGCGTGGACGGAAAATCCCCACAGCCAGCTTCTGCCCATCATTTCGGAAGTATATACGTCCGAAGCAGGCCATGCTCCTCGCGTGGAAGCGATGCACGGCGGCTTGGAAACGGGCTATTTCTACGCCATGAATCCTAAGCTCGACATCGTATCGGTCGGCCCGACGACGCATGCCATCCACAGCGCCGACGAATCGCTCGAGCTCGATACGGTAGCCTTATTGGTCCGCATCATCGCCGGTACGCTGCCGAAATTGAAATAAACGAACCCATTACACTGCCGCATCG